>JASLOV010000117.1 GCA_030745285.1 Dehalococcoidia bacterium
GCCGGCCGCGCTCAGCAGCTGCGACCGCTCGCTGTGCGACGGACAGAGGTGGAAGGTGACGTGCAGGCCGGCGCCCGCCGGAGAGATCCACTGGCGGCCCTGCCGCCCTCGGCCGGCGTTCTGCACGTCCGCGACGTAGGCGGTGCCGCACGGCTCACCGCCGTCGGCGCCATCGCGCGCGTCGTCCATCGTCGACGCGGTCTCCTCGCGAAAGCGGACCGCGACGCCGACACCGCCGCCGGCCGCGGAGGAGCCCCGTTGGCGCTGGTAGAGCTCAACGTCGAACGGCACGGCGTACTCCCGGACGATGTGGGTGGAGGTGCGCGGGGATCGATTCGCCGCTGGACGCAGAAACGCCCCGGTATCTCCGGGGCGTCCTGCAAAAGTCAGCGGGCCGTGAACCGCCCGCGAGCATCCTCTTTAGGAGCTTCCTCCCGCGGAGAAAATGCCCGACTGGTCCACAGCCCTCCGACTAGAACTATCGCCCATTGAACATCACCTCCTTTCTTGCCTCCGACGATAGCGGCGGTCGAGCCACCTCGTCAATTCCGGTATGCCCGATGGCCGCTCCGGTCGCCAGCTACTCGCCGGTCACCGCCCGGATTGCAGCCTCGACGGCACCGACGATGTGGTCGATCTCATCGCCGCTGACGATCAGTGGCGGTGCGAGCACGATGTGGTCGCCAACGAAGCGTGTGATCACCTGGCCCTTTTCGCGCATGTGCCGCGCCACCTGCCCGCCGACTCCGTCCGCCGCGTCGTACGCCGCACCCGTCTCCGCGTCCTGTACGAGCGAGAACCCGGCGATCAGCCCGAGGCTGCGGAGGTTGGTGACATGCGTGTGTCCGCCCAGCGCGGAGCGCAGCCCGTCGCCGAGTTTCGCGCCCATCGTCTCCGCGTTCGCCAGCAGGTTCTCGTCCTCGAAGATCTGGAGGTTGCGCAGGGCGACGGCCGAGGCGGTGGGGTGGGCGCTGTTGGTGTAGGCGTGCATGAACCGCGCGTCCGGCGGCACCGTCTGCAACGCCTCCATGATCTCGTCGCTGACGATGAACGCCCCCATCGGCACGTAGCCGGAGGTGATCGCCTTGGCCACGGAGAGGATGTCCGGCTGCACGTCCCAGTGCTCGTGCGCGAACCAGCGGCCGGTGCGGCCGAAGCCGGTGATCACTTCGTCCGAGATGAACAGCACCTCGTAACGGTCGCAGATCTCGCGGATGCGACCGAAGTACTCGGCGGACGGCGTCCAGACGCCGCCGGCGCCCTTCACCGGCTCCGCGATGAAGGCCGCGACGGTGTCCGCGCCCTCGCGCTCGATCGCCGCCTCGAGCCAGTGCGCGCACTCGCCGTCGCTGTTCAGCTCGCAGTCGCACTCCAGGTTCTCCGGCTGCGCGGTGTGCACGATCTCGGCCGGCAGCGGCCCGAAGTACTTCCAAAACGGCGGCAGGCCGGTCATAGCGGCTGTGGCGAGCGTCCCGCCGTGATAGGCACGCTCGCGGGCGATCAGCTTCACCTTCGAGGGCCGGCCCTGGAGATTCCAGTAAAAGCGCGCTGTCTTCAGCGCCCCCTCGTTCGACTCGGAGCCGGAGTTCGTGAAGAAGACGCCGGAGAGGTTGTCGTAGGCGAGGTCCGCGACCTTCGCCGCCAGCTCGATCGCCGGGACGTTAGAGAAGCCCGTGTAGTTGTTTGTGAAGGCGATCTTGCGGATCTGGTCCGCCGCCGCATCGGCCAGCTCGCTGCGCCCATGCCCGACGGCGACGTTCCACAGCGACGAGAGACCGTCGATGTACCGCTTGCCGCGGACGTCGACCAGCCAGACGCCGTCGCCATAATCGAAGATCACCGGATCCTGGTGCTCCGGCGCGTAGTACTGGGGATGGATCAGATGCGCAAGGTCGTCTCGCACCAGTCCGGCGATCGTGTCTTCGCTCAAGGTCGTCACGGGCGTTCCTCCTCCGCAGCGCTCGACTCTACCGCATTACCCGAAACGTGCAGCGATCGACTGCCGCGCGGCGCCCGCCTCGTCCCACGGGGTCGGGCCGCCGGCACGCTCGATCGTCGACTCGTGCCCCTTGCCGGCAAGCAGCACGAGGTCCCCCGGCTCGGCGATCGCAAAGGCCCGATCAATGGCGTCGCGTCGGTCGGGGACGCGCTCGAATCGCTCGCCCTCGGCTGCGGCGCCGGCGATCAACGCGCGCGCGATCTCATCGATGATCGCCTCGGGATCCTCGGAGCGCGGGTCTTCTTCCGTCAGCACTGCGTAGGCCGCCAGCCGGGCCACCACCCCGGCGATGCCGGCTCGACGGTCCAGCGACTGCTCGCCGGCGCAGCCGAAGACGACGATCATCCGGCCCTCGACCACCTCGCCGAGCGTGGTGAGCACGCGTTCCATCGCGTCCGCGGTGTGCGCGTAGTCAACGACGACGTCGAACGGCGCGCCGCCGATGCGCTGCATTCGCCCCGGTACGCCCTCGCACCCGGCGACGCCGGCGGCCGCCCCGTCGACGTCGAGGTCGAGCGCCCAGGCGGTGGCGAGCGCGGCGGTGGCGTTCTCGACGTTGAACTCGCCCGGCAACCGCACGCTCGCCTCCACCGACTCACCGGTGGCCGTCACGGCGAAGGTCGAGCCGTCCGGCCACAGCACGATGTCCTTCGTCCACATGTCCGCTTCCTTCACATCCCCGTAGAGTAATGCGGGTGCCTCCGTCGCGGCGGCGAAGTGCTGCCAGTCCTCGCATGCGGCGTTCAGCACCGCGACGCGATCGACCATCCGCTCGGCCGCCTTCTCGCCGGACTCGTCGAGCATCTCGAAGAGCCGGGTCTTCGCGGCGCGGTAGGCCTCGAACGTGCCATGGAAGTCGAGGTGGTCGGGGGTGAGGTTGGTCAGCACGGCGATGTCGAACCCGCAGTCGGCGACGCGCAGCAGCTCGAGCCCGTGCGAAGTCGCCTCCACTACCGCGTGCGTGCAGCCTGCAGCCACCATCTCCGCGAGCCGGCGTTGCACGATGGGCGCCTCCTGTGTCGTGAGCCGCGTCGGGTTCGGGACATCGACGCCGTCGATGCGCGACCCCAGCGTCGTCAGCACCCCGCTGCGCGCTCCGGCGCCTTCCAGCGCCGCGCCGGTGAGGTACGCCGTCGTCGACTTGCCGTTCGTGCCGGTGATGCCGACGACCGTGAGCCGCCGCGCCGGGTAGCCCTCGCGCGCGGCGGCGATCGACGAGAGCGCCCGACGGCTGTCGGACACCTCGACGACCGGCACGTCGAGGCCCGCCAGCTCGCTCGCCCGTCCCCGGCTCGCCACCAGTGCGGCGGCACCCGCCTGCACGGCAGCCCCGGCGAAGCGATGACCGTCGGCCCGCTCGCCCTCGATGCAGACGAATACGTCGCCGGCCTCGACCACCCGCGAGTCGTGGCGGATCGCCCCGCTCGCGGGCGGCAGCGCAGCCCGGTCGGTTTCGGGTGGCAGGCCGTCGCGCCAGTCGCCCGCGGCAGGCCGGTCGGCGGACGAGTCGCCGGGGTCGGTATGGTTCGCCATCGTGGCCGCATCGTAACGCGGCGGCCGACGGGCGGCGTCACGGGGACCTGCTCGGCGGCGGGGCGGGTTGCACGGAGGGCGCTGTAGAAGATACTGCGCCCGGGTAACCGCACGAAAGGTGACCGCACGATCAGAACGCGGGGAGGGACACCATGATCGAGCTGACCGATGAGATGAGCGACGCGCTCGCCGGCGCGCTGGTCAACCGCACCCCGGTGATCTTCAGCTACGCCAGCGCCGATGGGCAGCCTCAGATCAGTTTCCGCGGCACCGCCCAGGTCTTCAGCAACGACCAGCTTGCGGTCTGGGCACGAAACCCGGACGCCGGCCTGCCCCACGCCGCCGCAGCCGGCGAGCTGAGGGTCGCGCTGCTCTACCGCGACCCGGAGACGCGCCTGAGCTGGCAGTTCTAGGGTCGCGCCAGCATCACCGAAGACGAGGCCACGCGGACCGTGATCTTCGACGCCTCCCCGGAGTTCGAGCGCAACCAGGACCCAGATCGCAAGGGCAAGGCCCTGATCATCGATGTCGACCGCGTGATCCAGCGCGGCCAGGCGATCATGGAGCGCTGA
>JASLOV010000118.1 GCA_030745285.1 Dehalococcoidia bacterium
GAGGATTGTTGCGGACGGGTGGGGTGCTCTACGCCGCGGCGATGGCACTCGCGCTCGTCTACCTCGGCGAGCACTATGCCGTCGACCTGGTCGCCGGGGTGGCGGTCGCCGCCGTGGCGTGGCCCGCCGCGGAGCGGCTGCTCGCGAAGAGCGACTCGGCTGAGCCGGGGCCGGGCTGAGGGTGGATTTGAGGAGGGAACGATGGGGCTGACGGTAGAGGACAGGCTCGAAATCACGGAGCTGCTCGCGCGCTACAACCACGCGATCGACTCCGGCGACGCGGAGGCCTGGGCGGCGACGTTCACGAAGGACGGCGTCTTTGCGCCGCCCGGCGCCACCACCGAGGGCCGGGCTGAACTGCTCGCCTACGCGAAGCGCCGCTACGAACCCCGCAAGCGCCACTGGACGAACAACGTGGTGATCGAGGGCGATGGTGACGAGGCGACAATGCGCTGCTACCTGCACGTCATGCTCGTCGGCGAGCCCGGGTTGGAGACGATGGTGACGGGCCGCTACAGCGACCGGCTGCGCCGCATCGACGGCGCATGGCGATTCGCGCGCCGCGACCTCGAGGTCGACTGAGCGCGACCGATCGCCGTTCCCGGCGCTACGAGTCTCCGTAGAGCTGCGTGCGCGGATAGAACGAGAACCAGCCAAACCAGTAGGCGAGGTGCCCGGGCAGGCGGGCCAGCGACTTGCCGCCCGGGCCGAGCAGCGCGTCCTCGGTCACCGTCCACACCCGCCCGCCGCCATCGACCACCGCGTCGTCGCTCGCCCCGCCCTCTCCGCCCACCGCGGCCGCGAACTCGAGGTCGCCGCGCTCGTACACACGCACGGCGCGGGTGCCGGGCGTCGCCAGCAGCACCACCGTCTCGCCCGTAAGCGTGTCGTTGGCGACGCCCTGCTCCTGCAACAGCTCCAGGGGGTAGGCCTTCGGCGTGCCGTCGATCACGAGCGCGTAGATCCACGCCTTCTCCGGCAACGCCTGGCTGCGCTGATAGGTCGGGAACATCGTGCCGCTGCTCGCGAAGTAGTCGCCATAGGCGGCCCCGGGGGTATAGTCGCGGACGTGCCCGGTGTCGATGTCCAGCACCCTCGTCTGCGGATGGTCGGCCAGCCAGTCCGCCCAGCTGGTGACGACGATCGGGCGGCGGCGCAGCTCGATGCCGCTGCCGGCTAGCGCCCCGTGTACGGGCTCGCCGGTGAGCTGGTTCCAGAGCGTGTCGGTCTGACGGTCGTACATCAGCTTGTTGCTGCCGTAGAGCAGCCCGGATGAGCCGAACGTGAAGGTTGCCTCGCTCGTCTCCGTCTCATAGAGCACGCCGGCGCCGCAGAGCGTGCAGTAGGCGAGCGAGACCGGCACGCCGCCGACCACGTCGTTTGCCATCTCGTGCCAGTCGAGGATGCGCAGCGGGTAGGCGCGCACGTCGCCGTTGATCTCGACCCCGAAGACGGGCTCGTCCGGCACGAGGTAGTCCGCCTGTTGCGGCGAGATGAACGCCGGATTCTCGAGCGCCGGGATGCCGTCGACCCGCACACCGCCCCACTGGATCAGCTCGACCCGCAGCGTCGTCGGTTGAGTGCCGTCGATGAAGCGGCGGAACTGAGGGTCGATCCGCGCCCCGTACGTCTCGCCCTTCCAGCGCGCCAAACCGTCAGGCAGGGGGACATCGTCCTGGCGGCCGAGCCACTCCATCCAGGCCCCCCAGTCCGGGCCGAAGGACTCACCGGTGATGTTGAGCAGCGCGTGGTCGATCCGCGTGTAGAGCTCGCCCGGCCCGCGGAACCGCAGCAACTGGATGAAGGGCGCGATCATGCGCCGGTCCTTCGTGCCGGAGGCGTAGCTCAGCAGTGACGAGGTGGTGTCGAAGTCGAACTCCGCCAGGCGGCGCAGCACGTCGTCCACCTCCGCCTCCGTCCAGAGCTGGATCGTGCCGACGACGCCGGCCGGTTGGGCCGCCGTCTGGGGTTGGTCCGCAGGCCGGGGTGGCGGCTGATCGGCGGACGAACTGCAGGCGGCGACGAACGCCACGGCCAGCACCAGCGCCGGGGCCATCACGGCCGGGCTCGTACGCACGGGTGCTCCTCGAACGGGTGGGGCACGATCCATCGTACCGGATCGCCCGCCGCCGGTTGCCTTCCGTGCCCCCCAACCCGTGTGGCCCGCGTGACCCTGGGCCGGACTGTGCGATGATGCCTGTCGTTCAACCACTCAGCCGATGTCGCGGAGGCACGCCCGATGTTCGAACGTGTACGCAGCCTGTTCAGCTCGAAGCCCGCGGGGCCGTGGCAGCCCTCAGACTATCGTGTCGTCGCTACCGAAGCCGGCGCCAACGTGAACTACGACTGCTACTGCGGGTGTGATGCCGGCATCGCCTTCGACCGCGCCGACGCCGAGCAGGAGGCGGGCAGTTGCTGCTGCGGCAACCTCATCCAGGTGGGCGCCGGGGCGGTCGCCCGGCTGAACCGCCAGCTCACCGACCCGGCCGCCTACCGCATTGCCGTGCAGAGCGTGGCGATGCCCTGGGGCGAGCAGTCGGACGTCGCACTCGCCATCCCGGAGCAGCCCGCGCCGTAGCCCGCTGCCAGGGAGCCGGGCCGCGCCGGCCGTGGCGATGGACGGTCGACGAACCCGACCCGTCAGGCTGACGCCGGCTCCCGGGCGTATCGCGGACTGACGCCGGGCAGCGAGCCGCTTACACAGGCCCTGCGGCGCTAGAAGATCACCTGCTCGGCGACCAGCTGGAGGTACTCGTCCTCCGAGAGCCCGAGTTCGCCCCGCAGCACCTCTTCGTTGTGCGTCCCCCAGATCGGCGAGCGGCGCAGCGGCGGCGTCTCGCCGTTCAGACGGATCGGCTGGGCGTGGGTGGTGAACGGGTACTGCTCGCCCTCGAGGCCGACGGCCACCAGGTGGTTGCCGGGTAGCCACGGGTCGCGCGTCATCATGTCCTCGAGGTCCTCGACCACCGCCGCCATCAGGCCGGCTGCCTGCAGCGTGTGCATCACCTCCCAGGCGTCGCGCTCCCCCGTCCAGGCCCCGATCGCCCCGTCGATCTCGTCCTCGTGCTCCCGCCGTCCCTCGGCCCCGGACAGGCGCGGGTCGGACGCCAGCTCGGGCCGCCCGATGGTCTCGCAGAGCAGCCGCCAGTCCTCGTCGCCGTCGACCGCGATCGCACACCAGCGGTCCTCGCCCGCGCACGGGTATGCCCCGTGGGGGACGTAGGCGAGCGATCGGTTGCCGGGCGGCGTGGGCACCGTGCCGTTCGCGGTGAACTCCAGGATGTCGGTGCCCAGCAGGTTCACGGTCGCTTCGAGCTGCGAGACGTCGATGAACTGCCCCTCGCCGGTGCGTTCGCGGTGGTAGAGCGCGGCCGACACTGCGCTGACGGCGATGTAGGGGGTCGAGAAGTCGGAGTAGAGCGGCCCCAGGCCAACCGGCGCACGGTCGGGGAAGCCCATGTTGGTGTTGAGACCGCCGAAGGCGATCACCCCGTTGCCGTATGAGCCGTAGCCGCGGTACGGGCCGTACGAGCCCATCACCGGCATCGAGAGCATGATCACGCCGGGATTGATCTTCGCCAGTTCCTCGTACCCCAGGCCCCAGCGCGTCATGCGGTCCGGAGTGAAGTTGCTGGTCACGACGTCCGAGGCGGCGATCACCTGCTTCGCCAGCTCGATGCCGCGCTCGGTGCCGAGGTTGATGTTGACGGAGCGCTTGTTGGTGTTGGTGTCGTTGAAGACGCCGTTGTTGTTGACGGTGTCGAGGTCCGGCGGCTTCACGCCGATGGCGCGAATGTTGTCCAGCCGGGCCTCCGACTCGATCTTCGTCACCGTCGCCCCGAAGTCCGCGAGGATGCGGGTGGTCGCGGGGCCGGCGATCATCCAGCAGAAGTCCGCCACCCTGACGCCGCCGAGCGGCAGGCCCGTCGCCGGCCCGGGCGCCCGTGCGACCCCGCTTGCCGCTGGCTGCGCGGCGAGCTCCGCCAGCACCTCGTCCTGGTGCTCGCCCAGCACCGGCGCGGGCCTTCGCGGCGGGGCCGGCGTGGCGCTGAAGTGGTAGGGCGGCCCGACGTCCGTCAGCGCGACCCCAAGGTGGGGGTGATCGGCCGCCGTGAACAGCCCGCGGT
Organism: Dehalococcoidia bacterium; assembly: GCA_030745285.1. Classification (GTDB taxonomy): domain Bacteria; phylum Chloroflexota; class Dehalococcoidia; order UBA2979; family UBA2979; genus SHYR01. The sequence continues at coordinate 4,128 of JASLOV010000118.1, forward strand.
GAGCAAGGTGCTCGTCCTCGATCAGGTCGCTTGCGTCGTTGACCGGCATCACCAGCAGGCGGCGACGCTGCCCCGCGTGGAACAGATCGGTGCGGTCATATTTCTCCGCCAGGGCGGAGATGATCCCCATCATCACCGGGATGTTCGCGAATCGGTGCGTCGGGTCCGTCCACTCGGGGGCCGAGAGGTCGCCGAGCCCTTCGTCCGCGATCCACTGCACGTAGCCGTCCCAGAGGCCGGGCGCGCCGATCGGGATCACGAAGCTGATCCAGCGCCCGTCGCGGCACTGGAAGAGGCTGCGTCCGCCGCCCGGGCTGGAGAGCCCGGTGCGACGGGGGATGTTGCCGTGCCAGCCGTAGATGTTGGCGTTGGCCGTCTGGATCGTCGCCATCGACGCCGCCTCCTGTAGCGAGACATCGACGCGGCGTCCGCGGCGCTGCGGGTCGCGCTCGCGACCGGCGATCGCCATCACCGTGCCGGCCACGGCGGCGAGCGAGCCCATGTGGTAGGCCTGCTCGGCCCCGGGCTGGTTCGGCGGGTCCTCCGGGAAGCCGTTGAGGTACATCAGCCCGCTGGCGGCGGCCGCGGTCAGGTCGTTGCCGCGGTAATCACGCATCGGGCCCCGCTGCCCGAAGGGCGTGACCGCGACATAGACCAGCCCCGGGTTGAGGCGGCGAAGCTCGTCGCAGCCGATGCCGAGCGCATCGAACTCGCCCGGGGCCGCGTTCTCCACCAGCACGTCCGCCCGCTCCGCCAGCGCCCGCACGCGATCGACGCCGTCCGCGGACGCCAAGTCGACGGCGATGCTGCGCTTGTTGGCGTTGAGGTGCAGGTGGTAGAGGCTGCGCTCGACGCCCGGCTCATTGTGCAGAAACGGCGGTCGGGCCCGCACCGCGTCGCCGCCCGGCGGCTCGACGCGCACGACGTCCGCGCCCAGTTCGCCCAGCTGCCGGCCCGCGAAGGCGCCGGCCGGGCCGGCGAGATCGATCACGCGCAGCCCGCCGAGCGGGCCCGCCGCGTGGTCAGGCGATTGCGCTGTCATCGGACGTGGGTCGTTCGCGGTGGCGCAGTCAGCACGGTCCCTTTCCCTCGAGCGGGCGGTATCGTACAGCAGAGGCACGGAAGGACGTGAACAATGGCCGAAGAGACAGGTGAACCCCAGCAGGTACTGTTCGAGGTGACGGACCGGGTGGCGACGATCACGCTCAATCGCCCGGAGTCGCTGAACGCGATCAACGGGGCGGTCGGGCGCGGCGTGATGGAAGGGCTGCAGCGCATCGAGGACGACGACGAGATTCGCGCCGGCATCCTCACCGGCGCCGGCCGCGCGTTCTGCGCCGGTGCGGACCTCAAGGAGCGCGCCCGGTCCGGCTCGGGCGGCGGGGCGGCCGGGTCGTCCGTCAGCGGCTTCTTGAACCAGGTGCCGGGCAACGCCTTCGCGACCTTCCGCTCGACGAAGCCGCTGATCGCGGCCATCAACGGCCACTGCCTGGCTGGCGGCCTTGAGCTGGCGCTGATCTGCGACGTGCGCATCGCCACCCCCGCGTCGAGCTTCGGGCTGCCGGAGATCGTGCGTGGCTTCTTCCCCGGCGCCGGCGGTCCGCAAAAGCTGCCGCGTGCGATCCCGCAGGCGTTGGCGATGGAGATGCTGCTGACCGGCGACCCGATCGATGCCGAAGCGGCGCTGCGAGGCGGCCTGATCAGCCGCGTCGTCCCCGGCGACGAGTTGATGGCGACGGCTGGACAGATCGCTGGGCGCATCGCCGGACACGCGCCGCTCGCCGTGAAGGCCGTGAAGGAGCTGGCCTACGCCGCGCAGGACATCCCGCTCGACCGGGCGATGCGCTTCGGCAGCGCGCTGCGCTGGATCATCGGCGAAACCGACGACGCCAAGGAGGGGCCCCGCGCCTTCGCGGAGAAGCGGGACCCCGAGTACCGCGGCGAGTAATTCGAGGTCGCAAGCAGGCCGGCAGGCGGGTGGGGCGGTCGGGTAGCACCGCCCCACCCCGGAGCCCGTCGAGTGGTTGAGCCACCTGTCGCACCAGTGAATTCACGATAAGCAAGCGCAACTGAGTCATCTAGCTGTACTCGGCCTCCCGCGCGCTTCGACGAAGGTGAGCCGCTGAGCTGGCCCGTGGTGGCAACCCTGACCACCGTCGTCGTCTCCTGGCTGC
>JASLOV010000119.1 GCA_030745285.1 Dehalococcoidia bacterium
CCACGCCCACGCTCGGCCAAGACAACGACTACGTGTTCGGCAAACTGCTTGAGATGAGCGCCGGTGAGGTCGCCGCCCTGAAGGAGCGCGGCCTGATCGGGAGCGAGCCGACGGAAGCGGCCCGTCGCGGCCGGCTCTAGCGCGTCCTCAGCCGTCGACCGTCGCGATCTCTTCCCTCGTCAACGTCGTGAGCGTGCTCAGCACGGTTTCGTTGTGCTCGCCCAGCAGCGGGGCGGGACCACTAATCCGGGGCCGTTCGCCGTCGATGGGCCAGAGCGGGCCGAAGTACTGATACTCGCCCCCATCGGGGTGTGCGAGCAGCTGCGCGTAGCCCCGCTGCGCATACTGCGGATGCTCGAGCACCTCGATGCTCGTCAGTACCGGCGAGGCGGGGATGCCTGCTGCCTGGAGGGCCGTGGCCAGCTCTTGTTTGTCCCACTCGGCGGTCCAGCGGCCCAGCGCCTCGTCGAGTTCGGCGCGATGTCGCAGGCGGTCCGCCAGCCTGCGAAAGCGCGGGTCGTCACGCAGTGACGCGGCTCCGAGGACGCTGGTCAGTCCGCCCCACCCTTCCTCGCTGCGGGGGGCGATGGCGACCCACTGATCGGCGCCGCGTGCCGGATAGACGCCGTGTGGCGCCCACATCGGATGCGTGTTCCCCGCCGGCGTGGTCACTCGTCCGTTCACCGTGTAATCGAGGATCGCCTCGCCGATGAACACGATGCTCGATTCGAGCTGCGAGAACTCGATGTACTGTCCACGCCCTGTGCGCTCGCGCTCCAGCAAGGCGGCGATGATCGCCGCGGCGCCGTGCATGCCGTTCATCGGGTCGCCGATGTTCGTGCCTGACTTGAGCGGCTCGCCATCCCTGTACCCGGTCATGCCGTAGATGCCGGAGAGCTCCTCCTGCGTGACGCCGTAGCCGACGTAGTCGCGTTCCGGCCCGGAGTCGCCAAAAGCGGTCATCGAGAGCAGCACGAGCCGAGGATTGACGGGCTCGAGGTCAGGCCACGCGATCCCCAGCCGCGCGAGCACGCCGTAAGCGAAGTTCGCGATCACAACGTCGCTCACCGCCGCCAGTTCCTTGAACGCGCGCGCTCCGGACTGCGAGCGCAGGTCGAGCGTGACGCTTTGCTGCCCACGATGAAGCTGCTCGAACTGGCTGCGGCGGTTATGGTCGCGCTCGGAGCCGATGCGGCCCGCGGCGCTGTCCGCCAGGTAGCGCGCATACCCCCTGGTGCCGTCGGTGCGCGAGCGGGACTCGACCTTGATCACCTCCGCGCCGTAGTCGGAGAGCACCTTTGTCGCGCGGGGCCCCGCCCAGATCTGCGTGAGGTCGAGCACACGGATGCCGTCGAGCGGTCGCCGCGGGTCGCCTGCCAGCGACGGATCGCTGTCGGGCTCGGGTTGACGAACCCCGGCAGCAGGCAGCGAGGCCGCCTCCCGCAAGACGTCGGCGGTGTGCTCGCCGAGCAGCGGTGCGCGCGCGTCCCGCCACCCGCTCGCCAGGTTGAACGGCCGCCCCGCATATCGTGCCCGGGGGGCGTTCGGGTGGTCGATGGTGACGAAGAAAGCTCGCTCGTCGAGCTGGGGTGAGCGCACCAGGTCCTCGGCCGTGGCCACGTAGCCGAAGGCGAAGCGCTTCGATTGGCCAGCGTGATAGGCGTCGATCTTGCCGATGTCCGCAAGCCAGTCGACGATCACCGGGTCAATGCGCTCCCGGAGGTCCATCCTGCTGCCCGGTGGCCCGGCGAGCGCCGGATCGAGCAGCTCCTCCGCCCCGACCAGCTCGTGAAAGCCCGGCCAGGGGCCGGGTCCGACGTGGACGCCGACGAGGCCGTCGCTGCACGGAAAGACCTCGAACGGGTAGTTGGAGTTGTGATGACGGCCCTGCCGCGGCATCGGGCGACCGCGGTAGGCGCCGAACGCCCACATCTCGAGCAGGTCGGCGTTCGCCTCGGCGCCGGAGATCTCGATATCGCTGGCGCTCCCCGATCGCCTCGCCGCGAGCAGGGCAGCGAGCGCGGCCGCCGCCGCTGTCTGGCCATGCGCGACCGAGCAGAGCGACCCGCCGGTCTTCAGCGGCGAGCGGTCGGGCTCGCCGGTGCAGGACGCGAGCCCCGACGCTGCGGCGAGAATGAGCTCCGTCACCTCCCAATCCGCCCACGGACCGGAGCCGCCGAACCCCACCAGGCTTGCCACGACGAGGGCGGGTTGCTGCTGTCGCAGCTCGTCGGCCGACGTGCCCCAGCGCTCAAACTCCGCAGCCGGTGAGCCATCGACGACCACCAGGTGGGCGCGGCCCGCCAGCGCTCGAAAGACATCGCGGTCGCCGTCGCGAGCATGGTCCAGTACGGCGCTTCGCTTGCCGCGGCCCAGGTGCAGGAAGGCGAGGCTCGTGTCAGTCGGAGTGGCATCGTCCGCGAACGGTGGAAGCCGCCGCAGCGGGTCGCCGCCGGGCGCTTCAATCTTGACGACGTCTGCACCGAGGCCCGCGAGCAGCATCGTGCAGTACCCGCCGACGATGCCTGACGAGAGGTCGAGCAGGCGAACGCCATCAAGGGCGTGCCTCTCGCCGCTGGCGTTGGAGCGAGTCGGAGCGTTCGTTATCTCTCCTCCAAGACGAGACGCCATTCTCGCACAGGAGGGCGTCGAGGCACTCGGAAGAGGAGCGACACCCCCGGAAGGCTGCGGTCGCGCGATGTTGAGATAGATGGTCGTAAGAGTCAATATTCAAGCCTACTTGGGCTCGATTGACACTCCACAGGAGCTTGCGTAGGGTCGGAGCAACTTCAGCGGTGCAGGCCGCGCGAGGGGTCGAGTGCCTTGGGCGATGGGCCCGTTCCACCGACCGACGTTCGGTCGTATGAACTGATCTGGGCAGCCGCTGCCCGTGCAGTCGATCGACGACCTACGGGAAGGATGCGGTAGCCACGTGAAGCTCGGCTTCGTCATCGACCAGCGGGTGTGCATCGGATGCCATGCCTGTACCGTGGCGTGCAAGGCTGAGAACGACGTGCCTGTCGGCGACTTCAGGACCTGGGTGAAGTATGTCGAGCGTGGCGGCTATCCGGACGTCAGGCGCTCATTCCTCGTGGAGCGCTGCAACCACTGCGAGGGGGCGCCGTGCGTCGCGATCTGCCCGGTCGAGGCGCTGTACATCCGCCCCGACGGCATCGTCGACTTCAACAGCGACCAGTGCATCGGCTGTCGCGGCTGTCAGGCGGCGTGCCCGTACGACGCGATCTATATGGACGGTGACGCCGGCGGGACCGTCGCGAAGTGCAACTTCTGCTCGCACCGCATCGACCAGAGGCTGCAACCCGCCTGCGTCGTCGTCTGCCCGACTGACGCAATCCTCTTCGGCGACATGGGCGACCCCGCCAGTGAGGTCTCGGTGCTGGCCAACGACGGCCAGGCCGCGCGGCCCCGCGAGGAAGTCGGCACAATCCCGAAGCTCGCGTACATCGGCGCGAGTCCAGAGACCATGGCGGCTGACCGCACCTCGCTCCGTCCCTCGGCGATCTGGACCTCGCCATGGGATGCTGGGCTGAACGATGGCCCGCCCTCGCTCGCGGAGACCATCGAGCCACACGATGTCTACAACATCGCCCACGAATCGCCGTGGCGCTCCATGGTGTCGGTCGCCCTGGGCGCGAAGTCGGTCGCGACGGGTGCGCTGCTGCTGGCGGCGCTCGCAATCGGCGTCGGCTACGACGAGGAACGTGAACTGGCGGCAGTCGGTGGCCCGATCCTGGCGCTGGTATTCGTCCTGCTGACCGGGCATTTCCTCACTGTGGACCTTGAGCGGCCTGAGCGACTCATGCGAATCGTCTTCCAGCCGAACTGGCGCTCCTGGTTCGTGCGCGGCGCCTATCTGTTGATCGCGTTCGCCGCGGCTGCCACGCTCTGGCTCGTCCTCGAACTCGCCGGCGCGGAGGATGCAATCGCCGTGATCGCCTGGATCACGGTCCCCATCTCAGTGCTCACGGCGG
>JASLOV010000120.1 GCA_030745285.1 Dehalococcoidia bacterium
TGCCGCCGGAGTTCGCGCTGATCGGAGCGGCGCCGGAGCCGTGGCACCCGGAGCACACGCTGCTGCTGGGCCGCCTGCTGGTCTTCTCCTTTGCCGGCAACTGGGACACCGAGCTGCAACGCGAGCGGTTGCTGGACGACCTGGGCGCGGAACGGGCGGCGGAGGTCGACCGGGTCTACCCGGCCACCGCCGCGACCGCATCAGCGGTTTCGTACGCGCCGGCTGCCGCCAGGCTCCTGCGTGCGTATCGCAGTGCGCAGGAGGCCGGGTTGCTCGTCGATCCCGCCTCCAACGCGTGGGCGGTGGCGGGGTCGAGGACGGCGAGCGGAGCGCCGCTCCTGGCGAGCGACCCGCACCTGCAATCGCAATTGCCGGGCCTCTTCCACGTCAGCCACATCCGCGGCGACACCATCGACGCGATCGGCGCGGGCATCCCCGGCATTCCCGGCATCGCCGTCGGTCACAACGGTCGCATCGCATGGGGCCTGACCGCCGGCGCCGCCGACGTCAGCGACTGCTACATCGAGACCGTCGACCCGGCCGATCCGACGCGATACCTCACGCCCGGGGGCTGGGTCACCGGTCGCACCCGGATCGAGCGCATAGCGGTGCTGGGCGGTGAGACCGTCGAGGAGCGCGTGCTGGAGACGAGGCACGGTCCCGTCGTCGGGCCAGCCGTCCCGGGCGAACGGCGCGCGGTCGCGCTGCGGTCGACGGCGCTGGAGGAGGGAGAGATCGCCTCGGCCTTCCTCGGAATCGCGGTGGCGACTGATGTCGAGGCGTTCGAGCAGGCGCTCGACCGCTGGTCCGGCGCGTCGTTCAACTTCGTGTGGGCGAGCTGCGAGGGCGACATCGGGTACCGCCTCGTTGGCCGCATCCCGCGGCATGAGCAGGGCGAGGGGCTGCTGCCGCAGGCCGGCGCTCGCTCGCCCGGCCCGGCCCGGCCATTACCGCCGCGGGCGCTGCCGCGTCTCGTCGACCCGCCGGAGGGCATCGCCGTCTCCTCGAACAACGCGCCCGGCGGCGAGTTCGAACTGGGCGAGGAGTGGTTCGAGTCGTGGCGCGCGGAGCGCATCCGGGAGCTGCTCGATGCGCGTGGCGGACACGATATCGCGTCGATGCAGGCGATCCAGCTCGACCGGGCGTCCCGCCCGCTGGAACTGCTGCGCGACCTGCTGCACAAGGTGGATGCCGTCGACGGCGATGCAGGCGGTACGGTCGGAGGTCACGAGGTTGCGGCGCTGCTGACGGAGTGGGACGGGCAGGTGAGCGCAGAGAGTGCGGCGGCGGCCGTGCTCGAGCTGACGTACATGGAACTGGCCCGACTGCTGGTCACACGCCTCGCCGGGCGCAGCGCTCCGACGGTACTCGGCAACGGCGTGAACCACGCCGTCCCGGCATCGACGTTCAACCATCGGCTGCAGGGTCCGCTGCTCGACGCGGTACGCACGTTGCAGGGGCCGTGGATCCACGATGCGGCCGACCGTGCCCGGGTGCTGCGCTCGGCCGCCTCGGAGGCACTGGCGACGCTCCGCGCTCGGCTGGGGGAGGATGTGGGCGGCTGGAGCTGGGGGGCGATGCACAGGCTACGGCTCGATCACCCGCTGCGCGCAGTGCCGGTGCTCGGGCAGCGCTTCTCGCGGGGGCCGTACCCGTACGGAGGCGACCTCAACACGGTCAACACCGGCGGATTCACCATCTGGCACGGCCTGGACCGCCGGGGCTACGCCGCGGCCTACCGGCACGTGATCGACCTCGGCGACCTCGACGCGTCCGTCTTCCAGCTTCCGGCCGGCAATTCCGGCATCCCCGGGCACGCGCGCTACGACGACTGCATCGACGAATACCTCGATGGGCGCTACCGTCCGCTGGTCTACGGCCGCGAGGCCATCGAACGGCGAACTCAACACGTGCTGGAGCTGGTGCCGCTGACGCCCCCCGGCGCCGCCGAGCCCCGGGCCGGAGCGATGAGAGAGAACGCGTGAGCGAAACGCTCGAGGAGCGACGTGCCCGCTACGGACCGCTCGTCGTCGATGAGATGCGCGAGACCGTCGGTGAGAGCCCTGCCGGGCTCTTTGGCTGGATGCGCTACCACCTCGGCTGGGAGGACCGCGAGGGCGCGGCCGTGGACGCCCGCCGCGGCAAGCTGCTGCGACCGGTGGCCGTGCTGCTGGCGTCGGAACTGGTGGGCGGCGACATCGAGCAGGCCGTGCCGGCTGCCGCCGCGGTGGAGCTCGTCCACAACTTCTCGCTGCTCCATGACGATATCGAGGACCAGAGCGAGAGCCGCCACGGCCGCTCGACCGTGTGGACCTTCGCGGGCGAAGCACAGGCGATCAACACCGGCGACGGCATGTTCACCCTCGCCCGCCTGGCGATGCATCGCCTGCTCGACCGTCGTGTCGAGGAGCGCCGGGTGATCGAGGCGATGCGCGAACTGGACGAGGCCTGCCTGCGGCTCGTGGAAGGGCAGTACCTCGACATTCGCTTCGAGTCGCTCGATGCCGTGACCCGGGACGAGTACCTGACCATGGCCAGCGGCAAGACGGCGGCGATGTTTGCGGCGCCGTTCGCAATCGGGGCGTTGCTCGGCGGAGCAGACGGCCAGACCGTCAGCGCCTTCCGTGAGTTCGGTCGCCGCACCGGCCTCGCCTTCCAGGCGGTGGACGACGTGCTCGGCATCTGGGGCGATCCGGTGGTGACGGGTAAGCCCGCCAGCGACGACCTGCGGTCGCGAAAGATGACGCTGCCGGTGATCGCGGCGCTCGAGTCGGGTGGCGACGAAGCCGAGACGCTGGCGCGGGGGTACGCCTCGGACGACAGCTCGGAGAGGCACCTCGCGACCCTCACCGGCCTGATCGAGCGGCTGGAGGGCCGCACCGTTACCGAGCAACTCGCCGCCGATCAGGTGCGCGAGGCGCTCGCCGCACTCGCCGTTGCGGGCCTCGATGACGGCGCGCTGGCGCTCTGTTCGCAGTTCACCACCGTCGCGACCGGCCGCCAGTTCTGAGGGCGCGACGGGGGCCAACCGTCACCCCAGCGCCGGACCAAAGGACATGGCCACACTCGGCGCGTCGCACGAGCATTCGACGCGGTGGCGTGTAGCGCGATCTTGGGTATGGTGCTGGCGTCGGGGGGCGGAACGGGGCCATGAAGAAGCAGACCATCCACGACATCGATCTCTCCGGCAAGCGCGTCCTTCTGCGCGTCGACTACAACGTGCAGGTGATCGAAGGCGGTGTCATGGACGACACCCGCCTGCGGGAGTCGCTCCCGACGATCGACACCCTGCGAGCGGCCGGCGCACGCATTGTCATCTGCTCTCACCGGGGCCGCCCGCGCGGTGAAGTCGTCGACGCGCAACGCAACGCTCCCGTCGCCGCCCACCTTGCCGGCTTGCTTGGCGCGCCCGTGGCGACGGCCGATGACTGCGTTGGCCCGGCCGTGCAGGCGGCCGTCGATGCACTCGAGCCCGGCGGGGTGCTGCTCCTGGAAAACGTGCGCTTCCACCTGGAAGAAGAAGAGAACGACCCCCAGTTTGCCCGAGAACTGGCGAGCCTGGCGGACGCCTACGTCAGCGACGCCTTCGGCACGGCTCACCGTGCGCACGCCTCGCTCGTCGGTGTACCGCAGCACCTGCCGGCGGTGGCGGGCTTGCTGATGGAGCGCGAGATCGAAGCGCTGAGCACGGTGACGCACGACCCGCAGCGGCCCTTCGCGCTGGTGCTGGGCGGTGCGAAGACGCAGGACAAGCTGCCGATCCTCGACTATCTGTGCGAGGGCGCCGACGTGATCTGCATCGGTGGCGGCATGGCCAACACCTTCCTCGTCGCTGCGGGCCACGACGTGCAGGACTCGCTCTACGAGGAAGGCCAGGTCGAGCGCGCGAGGAGCATCCTCGAGCAGGTCGAGCGACGCGATGACCTGGACTTCCTGCTGCCGGAGGATGTCGTCGTCTCATACGGCTCGCCCGAGAGCGGCACGACCACGGTCGTACCGGCCTCGGAGGTGCCCAGCGGATGGCGCATTCTTGACATCGGGCCGGGGACGATCGAGAAGTACGCTCGCGCCCTCAAGCGGGCGAGCACCGCAGTCTGGAACGGCCCGATGGGGATGTTCGAACAGGAGCGATTCGCCCACGGCTCGCTCGGCCTTGCGCGCATCTTCGCGACCCTGGACGCGATTACCGTGATCGGCGGCGGCGAGACGGCCGCGGTGGTGCAACGCGCCGGCGTGACCGACTTCATGGGCCACGTCTCGACTGGTGGCACCGCCTTCATGACGATGCTCGCCGGGCAGCCGCTGCCGGGCGTGGACGCGCTGCTGGACTCCTGACGCGCGGCCCCGACGGATGCGCGACTCCATTTGCAGCCCCGGAGCCGGCGCCAGACCTGACTCCGGCGGCGACGCGCGATAGCATCTGAGCGTGAACCTCGACCTGATCCGCCGGCTCTCTGTCCCCGCCGAGACGCGTATCGTGCTCTGCGTGCTCGACGGCCTCGGCGGCCTGCCCGGCCCGCGCGGCCGTACCGAACTGGATGAGGCGGACACCCAGCACCTCGACCGCCTCGCGGAGGCCGGCGCGCTCGGCCAGACGATACCGGCCGGCCCCGGCATCACGGTCGGATCGGGCCCGGGGCACACCGCGCTCTTCGGCCTCGACCCATTCGAGTTCGACATCGGTCGCGGCGTGCTGGAAGCGACCGGCATCGACTTCGAGCTCGGCCCGAACGACCTGGCGGCGCGCGGCAACCTCTGCACCGTCGGCGGTGACGGCAATATCACCGACCGCCGGGCGGGGAGGGTGGCGACCGAGGTCACCGCCGAGATCGCCGCGCAACTGGGGCGGATCGAGTTGCCCGGCGTCGAGGTCTTCGTGGAGGCGGTGCGGGATCATCGCTTCGTGCTCGTGCTGCGCGGGGACGGCCTCTCCGCCGCGCTCTCCGAGACCGATCCCCAGCGCGAGGGCGTGCCGCCGCTCGCCGCCGAGGCGCTCGACGCCGTGGCGTCTCGCACCGCGGTGCTGGTGAACAGCTTCGTCGAGCAGGCTCGCACGATGATCGAGGGCCGCGAGCAGGCCAACCACCTGACGCTGCGGGGCTGGTCGGTGCGGCCGGAGCTGCCGCAACTGCCGGAGCTTTGGAAGCTCCGTGCGGCCGCCTGCACGGTCTACCCGATGTACCGGGGACTGGCCCGGCTCGCCGGTATGGAGGCGGTCGATGGCGGCGACTCGCTCGAGACCCAGTTCGCTGCGCTTGAACGGCACTGGGACGACTACGACTTCTTCTTCGTGCATTACAAAGCGACGGATACCGCCGGGGAGGACGGGGACTTCGCCCGCAAGGTTCAGGCGATTCGTGACTTCGACCAGGAGTTGCCGCAACTGCTGGCGCTGGAGCCGGACGTACTGGTGATCACCGGCGACCACTCGTCGCCGGCGACGATGGCGGCGCACTCGTGGCACCCGGTGCCATTGCTGATGCATGGCGCCACCGTGCGCCCGGATGGCGCGCGCCGTTTTACCGAGCTTGACTGCGCGACCGGCGGGCTGGGGACGATCCCGGCGACCGAGGTGCTGCCGGTGGCCTTCGCGCACGGTGGGCGGCTCGCCAAGTTCGGCGCCTGAGATGCCCGAGATGTCGCGCACGCCGGTCGTCGGCGGCAACTGGAAGCTCAACACGAACCGCCAGCAGGCGCGCGCGTTGCTGACGGCGCTGCGTGCTAGTCTCGACGGGCTCGGCGGCGTCGAGTTAGTAGTCTGCCCGCCTGCACCCTGGCTGGGCGACGCCAGCGACCTGCTGGACGGCAGCTCGCTCTCTGTCGGCGCACAGAACGTTCACGCTGAGCCAGCCGGCGCGTTCACGGGCGAGCAGAGCGCCGCGATCCTCGCGGGCACGGTCTCTCACGTCATCGTCGGCCACTCCGAGCGCCGCCACGTCTTCGGCGAGAGCGACGAGACCGTGGCAGCAAAGCTACGCTCCGTGCTCGATGCCGGGCTGCGTCCGCTGCTGGCGGTCGGCGAGCTACAGGAGGAGCGGGAGGCTGGCTGGACGGCCGCCGTCCTGCGTCGCCAGCTCACCTCGGCGTTCGAGGCCCTCGACGGACTGCCGGAAGGGTTCGTCGTCGCCTACGAGCCGGTGTGGGCGATCGGCACCGGGCTCACCGCGACACCGGAGATCGCCCAGGAGGCGTGCGCTCAGGTGCGCTCAATGATCGAAGAACGCTTCGACGCCACCACGGCCGAGGCGACGCGCATCCAGTACGGGGGATCCGTCACGCCCGGCAGCGTCGTCCAGCTTGCGGCCCAGCCGGATATCGATGGGGCGCTCGTTGGCGGCGCGTCGCTCGACGCGGACTCGTTCACAGCGATCTGCAGCGCGGTTGCGGAGGCCGCCGCCCGGTGAGCGGGCACGTCGTCGCGCTGCTGGGCGGGACCGCCTCCGGCAAGACCGCGGCGGCGATCGAGGTGGCGCGCCGCATGCCGGTCGAGATCGTCTCGGCGGACTCGCGTCAGCTACGCCGCGAGATGCGCATCGGCACCGCCGCGCCCTCGGACGAGGAGCTTGCGGCCGTACCGCACCACCTCGTCGGGGTGATCGCGCCCGATGCGCCGTGGACACTCGCCAACTTCCTGGAGCGGGCGCTTGGGGCGTTCGAGGAGATCCAGGTACGCGGCAACATGCCGCTGCTGGTGGGCGGCACCGGCCAGTATGTGTGGGCGCTGCTGGAAGGCTGGGAAGTGCCCGGCGTCCCGCCGGACCCGGCGCTGCGGGCAGGCCTCGCGGCCGAAGTCGCCGAACACGGCCTGGAAGCGCTGCACGCCCGCCTCGCCCGCCTCGATCCGGCGTCGGCGGACCGCATCGACGCCCGCAACGAACGTCGCGTCGTGCGCGCGATCGAGATCATCGAGGCGACCGGCGCGCCGGTGGCGCCGCTCGTGCGTCGCGAGCCGCCGTTCAGCTGGCGAACGGTCGGCATCGCCCGGCCACGGGATGTCCTCCACGAACGTGCCGACGCCCGTGCCGAGCACATGTATCGAGACGGCCTGGTCGACGAGACGAGGGCGCTGGTCGGCCGCTACGGGCGGGAGTTTGAGGCGCTGCGCTCGATCGGCTATGCCGACGCGCTGCGCCTGCTCGACGGCGAGCTGGACGAGGCGGCCGCGCTCGAACACACCCGGACGGAGACGCACCGCCTGATCCGCATGCAGGCGACGTGGTTCCGCAGCGACGACGAGCGCATCGAGTGGCGCGACGGCGCGGATGGCCAGGCGCTGGCCGACGCTGTTGTGGCTGCCGCTGGCGCGCCGGTACGATGAATTGACCATGCCAGAGGCCCTACCCGTATTCGATTTCTGGAAGCTGCACGGTACCGGCAACGATTTTGTCGTGGTCGAGCCGCGGCAACTCGATGCCGACTGGCCTGCGGTCGCTCGTGCCGTCTGCGACCGTCACTTTGGCGTCGGCGCGGATGGCCTGATCCTGGTAATGCCCTCGGATGTGGCGGACCGGCGAATGGCGATCTACAACGCGGACGGCTCCGACGGGGTGATGTGCGGCAATGGCGTTCGCTGCTTCGTGAAGTTCCTCCATGACCGCGGCGTCGTGCCAGCCGGGGACGGCCCGGTGACAATCGAGACCGGCGTCGGGGTGCTGCAGGCGATGACGACGCTGGACGGCGACGGCAAGGTCGCCCGCGTGCGCGTTGCGATGGGTGTGCCGGCTCTGGAGCCGGCGGCCCTCGGCGTCCAGATCGAGCAGGCCGCGCCGGTACTCGACCTGCCGCTCAAAGCGGCGAACGAGGCGCTCAGCCTGACCCTCGTGTCGATGGGCAATCCGCATGCAGTGCAGTTCATCGATGGCCCGCCGGCGGACTACGAGCTCGCTCGCATCGGCCCGGCGGTCGAACGCCACGGCCTGTTCGCGAATCGCACGAATTTCGAGGTCGTCCGCGTGGTCGACCGCTCGACCGTGGAGATGCGCGTCTGGGAACGCGGGGTCGGCGAGACGCTGGCCTGCGGTTCCGGAGCCTGTGCGGCCGCGGTCGCCTCGCGGCTGCACGGCCGCGTCGATGACCGTGTCGAGGTGCGGTTGCCGGGCGGCTCACTCAATATCGAATGGGATGGAAGCGGCGAGGCATCACTCGAGGGGCCTGCTGCCTTTGTGTTCGCGTCTCGGTGGGGCGAGCCGACGGAAGGTGTGACTGCGTGACGATTGAACGTCGAGATCTCCATGAGTCGGTGCCGATGCTTCGCAACGCGCCGATCCCCCCTCGCGTCTGGCGCGAACTGCTCGAGGACGACGATGTCGCATCGATCGCCAGCGACGGTGGCGAGATGTTGCTCACCCTCCAGGACGGGCAGCTCAACCTGCACTACGCCTTTGCTGAGCTCGAGGGGATGCGACGCGAGTTCGTGCCGATCTTCGACGACCTGAAGGGCGAGATCGACTCATTCGATGCCGACTACGTCCGTATCGACCTCGTGCAGATACCGGACCGCACCTGGGTCGAGCCGCTGCTGGAGGAGACCGATTTCCAGCCGTTCACGGAGTGGATGGACATGGAGGCCCCCGAACTCGATGCGGAGATGGACCCACCGGACTTTCCAGATGGCGTCGCCATGCGACGCGGCGGGCCGGAGGATGCCGGCGCGATCGTGGAGATCGAGGCAGCCGCCCTCGACGAGCTCGGCGACGGTGAGGCCGCAATGCGAGCGCGCGTCGAAGGGTCGGCGTGGGTCGGCGTGCTTGAGCGAGATGGCAAGCCGATCGCCTACGCATTGAACGATGAGGTGTCGCGTGCCGAGGGCCGGGTGAGCTCCTCCGCCGTCCACCCCGACGAGTGGGGCAACGGCTTCGGCGTCCTCGTGCTGTCGGCCGCGCTCTATCAGCTCGCGGCGAACGAGGCGCGTCGCGCGACGGTGCGAGTGCGTCCGGAGATCACCGCGGCGCTGCGAACGACGCGGGAAGCGGGGCTGAAGCCCGGCCCGCGCGGCATCGAGTGGCGTCGACCAGTGGACGAGGACGTGATTGCAGAGCGCCGGCAGTCGCTGCGCCTGCGAGGTGTGAAGGCGCGTTTCGGCGGGTGGCGCTAGCCCGCATGAAGCTTGCCCGTCGTGTCGAGCAGCTCCCCCCGTACCTCTTCGCCGCCATCTCGCGGCTGATCGAGGAGAAGCGCGACGCCGGCGTCGATGTCGTCTCCTTCGGCATCGGCGACCCCGACCTGCCGACGCCCCAGCACATCCTCGACAGCCTGGCTGCGGCCAGCACGGAACCTGCGAACCATCGCTATCCGGAGTCGGACGGCCTGCCGGAGCTGCGCCGGTCGATCGCGCGCTGGTACGAGCGACGCCACGGCGTCGTGCTCGACCCGGACGGGGAGATCGTGCCGCTGATCGGCTCGAAGGAGGGCATCGGACACCTGCCGCTCTGCCTGATCGACGAGGGCGACGTCTCGCTGATCACCGATCCCGGCTACCCGGTCTACGAGGTCGCGACGATGTTCGCCGGCGGTGAGTCCGTGAAGCTACCGCTGCGCGAGGAGGACGGCTGGCTGCCGCGGCTTGACGAGATCCCGGGCGATGTCGCCGCTCGCGCCCGCATCCTCTGGCTGAACTACCCGAACAACCCGACCGGCGCCATCGCCGGCAGCGACTTCTTCGAGCGCGCGGTGCAGTGGGCACGAGACCATGATGCGGTGATCGCGCACGACCTCGCCTACGCCGACGTCACCTACGACGGCTACGTGGCGCCCTCGATCCTCGAAGTCGAAGGGGCCAGCGACGTCGCCATCGAGTTCAACTCGCTCTCGAAGACCTTCAACATGACCGGCTGGCGTGTGGCCATGGCGGTCGGCAACCGCGACGTGATCGACGCATTGACGAGGGTGAAATCGAACCTCGACAGCGGTATCCCCCAGGCGATCCAGGAGATGGCGATCACCGCCCTCGACGGCCCGATGGACGCCGTCGACGGGCGCAACGGCATCTACGCGCGGCGGCGCGACCGCATGGTGGAGGTGCTGCGTGAGATGGGCTTGCGTGTGGACCCCCCGAAGGCAGCGCTCTACATCTGGGCGGCGCTGCCCGAGGGAGAGCGTTCATCGGCCGACTTCGCCGCTCGGCTGATCGACGCCACCGGCGTCGTCGTCACCCCCGGCGTTAGCTACGGTCAGGCCGGGGAGGGCTACGTGCGGCTCTCGCTCACGATCGCCGACGAGCGGCTCGAAGAGGGGCTCGCTCGCCTCAGTACCTTCGCTCGCGGCGGATAACCGGCTCGCTCGCGGCCCCGGCGCGGCGGGCCGCGGCTGTGGTATCGTGCCGCCTCAACTGAACGGAAGGGGGGGCACAATGGCGAAGCAACTGAGTTGCCGAGACATGAGCGTGGACTGCCCGTGGTTCGGTGTCGCCGAGACGGTCGACGAGCTGCTGAAGGGTGCGGCCGAGCACTCCGCCGCGGTCCACGACGCGAAGGACATTCCGCACGAGATGATGGAGAGCATGCGGCGGGCGGTGAAAGAGGCGTAGCGAGCCTCAGGATTCGCTACACTCGATCGGCGACCACCGGAGGCTCCCGTACCGCGTAAGCGTCCTCGGCCCGAGAACCAACACCGTAGCGAGGACCGCGCGCGGCGTGGCAATGGCCACACCTTCACCACCGCCCCAGTACAGGAACGCGCCTTCCTCGTCGGCCTGGAACACTCCGCCTCCCGCACCCAGTCACGCATGCCGCCGCGCGAATCGCTGCGCGAACTGGCGCGGCTGGTGCGCACCGCCGGCGCGACCGTCGTCGGCCAGGCGCGGCAGCGCCGCCCCCACCCCAGCCCGGCGACGTACATCGGGTCGGGCAAGCTCGAAGAGGTGCGGGCGGCGAGGGCGGAGACCGACTACACGATGGTCGTCTTCGACGAGCAGCTCACGCCCGCGCAGCAGCTCAGGTTGGAGGCGGCCCTGGACGTGAAAGTGCTGGACCGCAGCGCCCTGATCCTCGATATCTTCGCCGGTCGAGCGCGCAGCCATGAGGCGGCCCTGCAGGTTGAGCTGGCGCAGCATGAGTACCTGCTGCCCCGTCTGCGCGGACAGTGGCAGCACCTGGAGCGGCTGGAGGGCGCGATCGGTGCTCGCGGCCCCGGCGAGACGCAGCTGGAGACGGATCGCCGCCTGATCGGCGGCCGCATCTCACGCCTGAAGAAGCAGATCCAGAAGGTGCGCAAGCAACGCTCGTTGCATCGCCGTCAGCGCGAGCGCACGGGAGTCCCCATCGTCGGGCTGGTCGGCTACACGAACGCCGGTAAGTCGTCCCTGATGCGGGCGCTGGCCGGCGCGGACGCCTTCGTCGCGGACGCGCTCTTCGCCACGCTGGATCCGCTAACGCGCCACATCAGCGCCGGCAACGGGGCGTTCTTGCTGACCGACACCGTCGGCTTCATCCAGAAGCTGCCCACCCAGCTCGCATCGGCCTTCCGCGCCACGCTCGAGGAGCTGGAGACGGCCGACCTGCTGCTGCACGCGGTCGACATCACCTCCGAAGCCGTCGAGGCGCAGGAGGCGACCGTGCTGGAGGTGCTCGAGGACCTCGGCATCGCTCACCTGCCGGTGCTGACGGTCTACAACAAGGCGGACGGGCTGACGCTCCCGGACGGCAGCGCGCCGGCCTCGGAGGCGGACCTCGCCTCGCTGGAGGTCCCCGCCGGTGTGGGAGAGGTGGGAGAGGCCATGCTGGTCTCCGCTCTGCATGGTTGGGGCATCGCCGCACTGCGCGACCGGCTGGCGCTCGAGCTGTTGGGCGAGCCTGCGCTCGCCGTCTCCGAGTAGCACCGCCGTCCAGTGCTGTCCGAGTAGGGACCGGGTCAGTCGCGTTCGCGCTCCAGCACGAGCGAGACCTGGCGGCCGCGCAGGCGCGTGAGCGCCACGGTCATCACATCGCCGCTGCCGCCCAGCGCCTCGTTCAGACGTCGTTCCAGGGCGTTCGTGTCGATCGGGGAGGCGCGCCGCATCACCTCCACCCGCCCCGCACCCATCGCGCGGAGCTGGTCGTAGAGCCGCCGCTCCGAGTGCGGCAGCCATGCCAGGACCCGGAAGCGCCGCGCGAAGGGTGTGGCTTGTCGCTCGGCCGCCGTCAGGTAGGCGACACGCTCATCGAGCTTGCGCGCGTCGAGTTGCGTGGCGAGCACATCGATCAGCGACGCCCGGCCAACGCCCGGGTCCGGGTCGTAGAAGAAGTGACCCGGCTCCGCCATCTCGGTGACGCCGCCATCCGGCTCGCCCGCCAGTGACGCGCCCGCAGGCAGCACGGTTGCGCGTCGTGACTCCGTGACGAGGCTGCCGAGCCAGAGCACCGCCTCGACGAGCCGCCCGTTGACGCTGATGAACTCCAGCTCGCCCTCGGCAGGGATGGCGTCGACATCGATGCCGGGCGCCAGCTTGATCCCGGCCGCGGGCACGCTCGTGGCCAGTCGCAGCGCAGTCGAGAGCGGCGGCGACCATTGCTCGGGGTCGAAGCGGCGGCCGCGGTCGTCGCGGCGGCCGGGGTCGATCCACAGCGCCTGTACCGCGGGGTCGGGCTTCCACTGCTCGATCTCGCCTTCGGACACGTCGACGCGGTCGGCGGCGCCCCGCACGGCGGCGTTCGCGATCAGCATCGCCAGCCGTGTGCGGTCGTGGTCGACCGCCTCCACCTGCGCATGCCGGGCGAGGGCGAGAGTGTCGCCACCGATGCCGCAGCCGAGGTCGGCTATGCGGTCGAAGCCGCCGAAACGGCGCGCAGTGTGCGCGGCGACGATGTCTCCACTCGCCTGTTCCGCGGACGCCCGGTCGCAGAACAGGACGCCGGCGTCAGCGAACTTGCCGGCCGCCGACCGCCGGCCCGCCTCGAGCGTAACGAGCGCCCGCGCCCGCGCGCGGCTGTAGCGTTTGCCCAGCCGGCGCTGCGCCGGCAGTTCCCCCAATTCGGCCAGCAGCGAGGCGGCTTCGTCGCTGGCGGCGCGTCCCTCGTCGCTACGCAGCCACTCGACGTCGCCGGCGTCCACGGCCCGCGCTCAGTCTGCGGTCAGCGCGGCGGTCGCAGCGCCCACGTATCGGGCGACTGGAACCAGGCGGCGCGGCTGAATTCGGGACGGACGGCCGCCTCCACGGCACGGCGGATGCCGGCGCAGCCGTCGATGACACGCGCCGCCGCAGGCTGCTCGCCGCCAAGTGCGGGGCCGATGTCATCGAGCCATGAGGCCAGCCGCGCGCCGAGCTCGGTCGTGCGCGCCGCAGGCAGCAGCCACTGCGCGGGCGGGTGCGAGCCCTCTTCGATCACGCAGGCCAGCCTCGTCACCGCCGCAGCGGCCTCACCCAGCGCGACCACCGCCCCGGCGGCCCGCGCGGGGTCGAGCGCCTGGACGGCGGCGAGGGTGAGGCAGGCCTGCACGAAAAGCGGCCTCACGGCACGTTCCATTCCGCCCTCGGGCAACCGGGCGGCGGCGCCGCTCATCGCTTCGTGACGACGCAACGGGTCGTGGATCGCGGTGCCGTGCCGCACCGACCAGCGCGCCTCCAGCGATCGGACGCCGACGCCGGCGATCAGCCCCTCCAGTCGATCGAGTCGGAAGACGGAGATACGCGTCGAAGGACTGGCGGTGCTCTCGGCGCCCAGGACGTCCGCGGGGGTCGGCTCGTGAACCGAACCATCCCGGAGCAGCGGCTCCCGCAGTTCGGACGGAAGAGCTGGGACTTCGGGCCCGTCGACGGCGAGCCAGAGCGCGCACAACGGCACGGGTGAGGCCCACTCGTCGGTGGGCGGGTCCACCAGCAGCAGGGTGAGGCGGTGTTCGACGGAGGCCCACGGGGAGGCCGCCAGCCGGGTGCGACCCCAGTCGCGCGCCTGCTCGCGCTGAGCGGCCGCGGGGTCGGCGGTCACGTCAGTCCGAGAGCGCTCCGGCGGCCGCGAGCGCCTCCCTGGCCTCATCGGCGGACTTGAAGATCAGCCGCCCGTCCAGGGAGTCGAAGCCGTCGATCACGTCGTCGCTGATCTCATTCGCGTAGCAGATGTCAATGAAATCGGAACGGGAGGCTTCCGGCGTGATCGAGAAGGTGTGTTGAACCACCGGCTCAAAGTCGCTCCACGGTGCCGGCATGCAGTCTGGTCCCTTCAGCGTCCGCCAGTGGCGCAATCTGTGCGTCTCCGCCGAACCGTAT
>JASLOV010000121.1 GCA_030745285.1 Dehalococcoidia bacterium
GCTGCCATCGAAGCCATCAAGGAGCTCGTGGACGGAGTCGGGGGGGGCGGCGAAGAGATGGAGCAGGCCCTGGAGGCCTTCGACCAGATCGACGAGCTCTTCAACGAGAAGAAGATCGGCGAGAAACTCAAGGAAGCCGGCCTGGACGTGACGAGCGCCAAGGCGGGCTCGCGGGACGGCTGGAAGACGATGGAGGTCAAGGCGGCCGTCAAGGACCTGAACGCCTTCCTGAAGAAGGCGGAGAAGGACCAGAAGGAGGAGGTGGAGGATCTCCCCATCGACCTGCCGTTCGGCGACATCGGCTCGATGGTCCCCGCGTTCTACAAGACCTCGACGCAGGGCGTCGGCAAGGTCGTGCTCATCCCCGCGATCGGCGATCTGCTCAACGACGCGTCCTTCGACCTCGAGCAGCTCGAAGACCTGGCTGACGATGAGCTCGAGCAGATCGAAGCTCAGATCGACGCCGCCCTGGCGAAGAACCCGGAGGAGAAGGTGCTCACCTTCGCCTGCAACTGGTGCTCCTACGCGGGCGCCGACCAGGCCGGGGTCGAGAAGGTCCAGTACCCGCCCTCCGCCCGCATCATCCGCACGATGTGCTCGGCCCGGGTGAGCGAGCGCTTCGTGGCGCGGGCGATCGATGATGGCGCGGGCGCCGTCCTGATCACGGGCTGTCGCCTCACCGAGAAGGGTTCCGATTGCCACTACATCGATGCCAACGCGCAGACGGAGAAGCGCTTCAACTTCCTGCAGCGCAAGTACGGGCGGCGGGGCCTTGAGCCGGACCGGTTCCAGCTCCAGTGGATCTCCGCCTCCGAGGGGAAGGAACTCGCCTCGAAGCTCCGCGAGATGGACGAGATCGTGCAGAAGCACGCGGCCAGCCTGACGGTGCAGGTGTGAGATGACAACGGATACGCATCCGATCGTGCTCGATGACGATCTGTGGGAGCGGGTCGTCGAGATCTCGGGCGGCATCGCCAGCGCCTGTTACCAGTGTGGCGCATGCACAGCCGCGTGCCCGTGGGGGCAGGTGCTCGGCGAGCCCCTGAGCGTTCGCAAGATGGTGCGGCGGGCCCAGCTTGGTCTGGAGGATGGTGCGACCGACATCTGGCTCTGCACGTCCTGCAACCAGTGCCTCTCGCTCTGCCCGCGCGGCGTGGACATCCCCGCGCTCTTCCGCTCGCTCCGCAACGAAGCGTGGCGCAAGAACCTTGTGCCGGTCGGCCTCTCTTCGGTGCTCTGGGACCTGGAATGGGGCGGCAACCCGTGGGGGCAGCCGCCTTCCGAGCGTGCCGCGTGGGCTCGCGATCTCGACCTGCCCGACTACACGCCGGAGCACGAGTTGCTGCTCTACATCGGCTGCTCGTCGGCGCACGACCCGCGGCTTCAGCGTGTCGCGCGCGCCGTCGTCGCCGTCCTGAGGGCGGCGGACGTCTCGTTCGGCGTGATCGAGGACGAACCCTGCTGCGGCGAGGCCGCGCTCGGCCTCGGCAACGAGCAGTACCTGGCCGAGATCGTGGAGCGAAACGAACGACAGCTCGCAGAGGCCGGCGTCACCGATCTGGTCGCGATCTCACCGCATTGTTTCGACATGTTCGCCTCCCATCACTCCGCCGAGGCCGTGGGCACGGGCTTCCGCGTTCGCCACTACACCCAGTTGCTTGCCGAGCTGATCGAGAATGGGCGGCTTGCGCTCGGTCAATCGCCCGCGGCCGTCACCTACCAGGACCCGTGCTTCCTGGGCCGCGGGCACGGCGTCTACGCCGCGCCGCGGCAGGTGCTGACCGCAATCGGCGGCCTGGAGCTGCGCGAGATGGCGGAGAACCGCGAGCAGGGGCTGTGCTGCGGCGGCGGTGGCGGTCGCATGTGGATGGAGACGCCCGTGGAGCAGCGCTTCGCCGTCACCCGCGCAGCGGACGCCCAGGCCACGGGCGCCGGGGTGCTTGCGACCGCCTGTCCCGCCTGCCTTTCGTGCCTGGAGGACGGGTTGAAGGTGGTGGGCGCGACAGACATCCGCGTGATGGACATCGCCGAGATCGTGGAGGCGGCGCTCGCACCCGCGGCGCAGTCCGACCACGAGCACGCGCAGATGCTCGCGGCGGAAGCGGCGTCCGCATGACCGAGTCCCGGTACGGACCGACAGAGGCGAGCGGTGTCTGGCTCCATCTCGAGTACGACGGAGAGAAGCTTGAAGGCGTCTCGCGAGAGCTTCTCGGCAAGGGACGCGAACTGGCGGATGGTCTCAGGGTGCCGGTCACCGGCATGCTGCTCGGCACCGCGCTCGTGAGTGTGGCGCGCGAGGCGATTGCGTATGGCGCCGACCGCGTGCTGATGGCGCAACACCCGCTGCTGGACCCGTACACCACGGACGCCCACGCGCGCGTCGCGTCGCAGCTCATAGGCGACGGCAAGCCCGACATCCTGCTGCTCGGCGCGACGCCCAACGGTCGCGACCTCGCCGGGCGGCTTGCGGTGCGCCTGCGGACCGGCCTGACGGCCGACTGCACTGACCTCGGGCTTGAGCAGGAGAGTGGCCTGCTGCTCGGAGAGGTCGTCGGCTTCGGCGGCGGCATCGTCGCCAGCATCAAGTGTGAGCAGCACCGCCCGCAGATGGCGACGGTGCGTCCTGGCGTCTTCGCGGAACCTGCTCCCGACGAGGCGCGGCAGGGCGCGGTCGAGGACGTGGCCGTCGATCTCAGCGACCGTGATCTGCGCGTGCGGGTCGTGGAGCGCAGCGTGCAGCGCAGCGCCGGCATCACCGATGCGGAGTTGCTGGTGGTTGGCGGCGCGGGCACCGGCGGAGACTTCGCCCTGCTGGAAGAGCTTGCCTCCCTGATCGGGGCGGAACTCGGCGTCACTCGCGTCGCCGTCGACGCCGGGTGGGCATCTCACGAGCGCCAGGTCGGCCAGACCGGCTACGTCACGCGTCCCCGGCTGACCCTCGTCTGCGGCGTGAGCGGCGCGCAGCAGTTCACCGTCGGGATCGACCAGGCCGAAGTCGTGCTCGCCGTCAACGCGGACGGCGAGGCCCCGATCTTCGATCGCGCGGACTACTCCGTCGTTGGCGACCTCTTCGAGGTGCTCCCGGCGATGATCGAGGAGGCGCGGGCGGCCCTTCAGGAGAAGGAGACGGCGGGAGCGCTGGCATGACCGCCCCCCAGACCATCGTCTGCCTCAAGGTCGTGCCCCGGCCGGAGGAGGTGCGCGTCGATATGGAGACGCTCACGCTCGATCGCTCCGGCCGCTCCTTCATCAACCCAGCGGACATGCACGCGCTGGAGATGGCGCTGGCCCTGAAGGACCGCTACGGCGGCAGCGTGCGGCTGCTGGCGATGGGACCGCCCCCGTTCGAGGACTATCTACGGATCGCGCTGACGATGGGCGCCGATGAGGCGGTGCTTCTGAGCGACCGCGCCTTCGGTGGCGCGGACACGCTGGCCACCTCGTACACGCTCGCTGCCGGCATCCGCAAGATGGGCGATTTCGACCTCGTGCTCTGCGGCGAGGAGTCGTCCGACGGAGCGACCGCGCAGGTCCCAGCCGGCATCGCAGAGTGGCGGGATCTCCCGCAGATCACCTACGCCACTGACCTGGCTCTGATCGACAGTCGTTGGCGGGTGCGAGCGACCCGCGAGGTGAGTGGCGGCCATGAGGTGCTCGTCTCGAGCCTACCCGTCGTGGTCTCGGTCAGGATGCGGTGCAACGAACCGCGCTTTATGGACATGAGCCGCCGGCAGTGGGCCGCCGAGGCTCCCGTCACTATCTGGGGTGCTGAGGAGATCGATGCCGACCCGGCGATGATTGGGCTCAGCGGTTCTGCCACGACCGTCTCCGGGACGCACGAAGCGGCTGGCCGGGAGCGTCGCCGCGAGATGATCGGCGGCGCCCCCACGGAGCAGGCACGCGCCCTGATGGCGCACATTCGCCCCTTCCTGGTAGGGTCGCCGGAGCAGAAGCGTGTGGCGATCGAGGTCGGCCGTGCACCCGGCGTTTCGCACAACGGACAGGGAGGGTCGGAACCCGCACTCCCGCCGGTGGCGCCGGATCCCGTTCGCAGCCCGCGCCTCCAGCGGCGTCCGGGCGAGGCGGAGGACGGCGGGCCGAGCGGCGACGGGGTCGATGCATCCTGGAACGGACGCGCGGAGCTGCTCGATGCCGACGGTAGCGTGATCGCAGAGGTGCTCGCGGACCTCTGGAGACGCCCCGGCGAACAGTGGGGCGGCGATGTGCGGACCGAACTCGGTGGTGGCCACCTGCCGCTCGCCGGGGACTACGTCCTGCGCCTCGAGTCCGACGCCGAGTGCGTGGTCGCCAAGGGCGGCGCGGTCCGCGCATACGCTCGTGGCGGCCTCAGCGGCGAAGAGGTGTCGGTGCGCGGCAAGGGCGAAGCGCCCTTCTAGAGTGCGACCGATCTGAGCAAGTCACGCCTGATCGGTTGCCGCGGCTATATGCTCACGCTCTTCCGGTTCGACAGCGGCATTCGACAGCGGCATGAGAGCCATGCCCTAGCGATTCGCTGCGAGGTTGCCGCCGTTCGGACCGACGACCAGCACGGGCACGCCAGCGTGGCGCATGAGGTGCTCGGCCTGCTCCGGCGGCATGTACGTCGCCGTGCCGACCATCATCCTCTGCTGCGTCAGCCGCGTGCGGTCGAGTGAGACCGCGAGCCCGAAGTCGCCGATCTTCGCCGTGCCATCCTCGGCCAGCCAGACGTTGCCGAGCGAGAGGTCGCGGTGCACGACGTTGTCGCCGTGTGCGGCCTCCAGCCCGCGGCAGATGTCCATCGCGATGCCGAGGGTGCGTGCCAGGGGGAGGTCCGCGTCAGCCTCGGCCAGCACGTCTTTCGCGGAGCCCCCCGCCATGTACTGGCTGACGATGTGGGGCTGGCTGACGCCCAAGACCTCCTCCTGCCCGAGGTCGAGCACAGGGACGATGTGCGGATGGTCGCCAAGGCGGCCCATCGCCTGCGCCTCGCGCGTGATGCGTTCGCGACCGGCGTCGTCGAGGCCCTCGGTGCGGATCAGCGCGAACGCCACCTCACGGTCGAGCAGGCTGTCATGCGCGAGGAAGACGCTTCTTGCCGCCTTCGCCGAGGAACTCCCGCACCTCGTAGCGGCCGCCGGCGAAGGCGGAGGGCATGGCGGGCTGAGGCATGGCGGGCTGAGCGGTTGCGCGGTCGGATGGTGATGGCTCGGACCGTGTGGCCGCTGGCGGGGTGGAGCCGGACGCCTGGTCCATCGCCTGCGCGGAGGCCAGCAGCATCTGCGCGTTGGCATTGTCGGCGTCGAGTGTGAGCGCCTCGCGGGCGCGACGGGCGGCGAGCGCCCAGTCCTCGGCGTCGGCGGCCGCCTCGGCCTGGTCGAGCAGGCCGTCGATGCGTCGCTGGATACGTTCGCCCGGCATGACGGCGGAATGATACCGTGTCGCGCCCGCTCCGCCCCGAACCGATGGCCCGAACCGATGGCTCGAACCGTAAGGAGCCTGGTGCAGGCCTTGATATAGAACGTGCGTTCTAATACCATGCCCCGTACCTCTCGGCGGGGGTATGTATGCCGATAGCCTGTCTCCTGGTCCCTTCGTTCGCGCTTGCCTGTGAACTGGCGGAGCGGCCCTCGCTCGCCAGCCGCCCGGTCGCGCTCGCCGATATCGCCGGCCTGCGCGTGGAGGACTCGACGGCGGAGGCGGCGAGGCGCGGGGCGCGGCCGGGGATGACGCTGCGGGAGGCGGTGGCGTTCTGCCCCTCGCTGGCAGTGGTGACGCCGCACCCTGCCCGTGCCGCTCGCGCGGCCGAGGCGCTGGTGGACGCGATGGCGATGGTCAGTCCGCTGGTGGAAGAAGCTGCGCCGGGCACCGTCTTCGCCGACCTGGTGGGGCTCGTCGGGGCGAGTGGCCTCTACCCCGAACGGGGGATGGTGGAGCATGCGGTGCTGGAGGCCGCCCCCCGGGCGCTCACGCCCCGTCTCGGGGTCGCCGAACGTCGATTCACTGCATACGCCGCTGCCCGCAGCGTCACCGCGGGCGGGGCCGCTGCGGGTGAAGTCGCAGTGGGTGAGGCTCCCGCACGCTACTTCCCGGCTGGTGCGGGTCCGGCCAGCGGGTTGGAGGTCGGCGAGGTTGGCGAAGCCTCGGTCCCGGCAGCGCTGCGCATCGAGCCGGACGAGGCGGTGACGTTCCTCGCCGGCAAGCCGGTCGAATGGCTGCCGCTGGACGGCGAGCGGCGCGAGCGGCTGCGGCTGCTGGGGATCGAGACGATGGGTGCGTTTGCCCTGCTGCCTCGTCACACCGTCGAGGCGCAGTTCGGCGTCGCGGGCGGCCGCGCCTGGCTGGCGGCGCGGGGCGAGGACCCGACCGCGTTGAGGCCCCGGCCGTTCGCCCGGGAGCGGGTGATCGAGCAGGCCGAGGCGCAGCCGCCGCTGGTGAGCCGCGAGGCGGTGCAGCTCACCACGCAGCAGCTGCTGGGCCGGGCGCTGCGGCAGCCGCGGGCGCAGCGGCGCTTTGTGCGCGTGGTGCGGCTGCGGGCCGTGACGGAGGACGGCCGGCTCTGGGAGCGCACACAGACGATGAAGGAGCCGACCGGCGACCGCGAACGGCTGTGGACGGCGGTCCGTCCGCTACTGGAGTACGCCGACTACCCCGGCCCGATCGCGGAGCTGGAGCTGGAGCTGGGCGGGCTGACGGCGGAGAGCGGCCGCCAGGGCGGGCTCTTCGTCGATCGCACGCGCGTCCGCGAGCAGCTGGACGAGATGGTGCGGCACATGAAGGTGCGCTACGGGCAGTCGCCGGTGGCGCGGGTGGTGGATGTGGAGCCATGGAGCCGCATCCCGGAGCGCCGTCACGCGCTGCTGGAGTACGACCCGTGAACGGTGAGGGCTTGTGGCGGCCCGGAGGGGAGGCGCGCCTCGTGCCGAAACGCTCGCTCGTCCTGAGCCCATCGAAGGATGAAGGGTCCGATGACTGACAAGCGCCGTCGCGCCGACGGTCTGCTCCCGCTGGGGCTGCCCGTGCCGGTGCGCGTGCAGGTCGATGCCGCCGGTCTGCCGTCCACGGTGACGCTGGGCGGGCAGCAGGGCGGGGCGCCGCTGGCGGTTGAGCAGGTGGACGAGGCCTGGCGCATCGCCGAGGAGTGGTGGCGAGAGACGCCGCTCGGGCGCACCTATTACCGCGTGATCGTGGACGGCGGCCGTCCGCTCATGCTCTTCCACGACGACCTCGCCGCCAGCAGCCCCGCTGGCACCGGCACGGCCGGCGCCAACCTCGAAGGGGACTGGTATGAGCAGCGGTACTAACGCTGTGATCCTCTGCCCGAAACCTGGCAGACGGCCCGTTCGGACGACGTGCTGCCCTCGCTCCTTCCGTCGGACCGCCCGATGACGCGGGGGCGCGAGCAGTACGAAGGGCAGGACCGTCCCGGCTTCATGGAGCGCTGGGATGAGTTCGAGGCTCGCCGCCGCGAGGTTGAGCAGGCGGTGGAGCGGGACACGCCGCGCTCCTTCGCGCCGCGCGACCCCGCCGAGCCCGTCCCGCTCGAAGTGCTCGATGCGACGCCCTACGTAGAGCTGCAATTGCACTCCAACTACTCGCTGCTGGAGGGGGCTTCGAGCATCGACGAGCTGGTCACGGCCGCCCGCGAGCAGGGGCACCGCGCGCTCGCGCTCACCGACCACAACGGGCTCTACGGGGCGATGGAGTTTGCGCGGGCGGCGAAGGAATCCGGCCTGCGCCCGATCATCGGGCTCGAACTGACGATCACCGAGAGCACTGCTGGGTGGGACGGTGGGGAGGACGTCGAAGGGGACGGCAAGGAGGGGAGGGCGAACGGCGCCGAGGGTGACTCCGAGGGTGATGGAAGCGGCATCCGTTCGCACATCACCCTGCTGGCGGAGACGAAGCAGGGCTACTCCAACCTCTGCCGCCTCTCCAGCATCGCTTTTGGCCTGTTCGAGCAGAGCGATGAGGCGAAGGAGGAGCGGCGGCTGGACCCCTGTGTCGCCATCGAGGAGCTGGAGCGCCACGCCGCCGGGGTGATTGCGCTCACCGGCTGTCGCGATGGCCGCATCGCCCGTCTGGTGCAGGCGGGGCGCCACACCGAGGCCGAGCGGGCGCTGAGCCGCCTCGTCGACTGGTTCGGGCCGGAGAACGTCTTCGTCGAATTGCAGGACAACCTCGTCTTCGGCGACCGCTCGCGCAATCACGCGCTCGTCGCGCTGGCGGAACGGGTCGGGACCGGCGTCGTCGGCACCGGCAACGTGCACTACCACGAATCAGAGCGGCACCGGCTGCAGGACGTGATGGTCGCGATCCGCCATCGCAAGACCCTGGACGAGTGCCACCGCGAGCGACGCCCGAACGCGGAGTTCTACCTGCGCTCGCCGCAGGAACAGGCGCGGCGCTTCGCCGGCTACCACCCGCAGGCGGCGGCGAACTCCGTCCGCATCGCGCGTCGTTGCCGCTTCGATCTCACCGCCGACCTCGGCTACCGGCTGCCTTCGCCCCGGCTCGAAGGCAGCGAGGAGACGCCGCAGCAGCAGCTAGAGCGCATCTGCCGCGAACGGCTGGCAGAGCGCTATGCCTCGTCCCCACCGCAAGAGCGAGAGGAGGGAGAAGAACGGCTGACGAAGGAGCTGGGGCTGGTCGAGCGCCACGGCCTGGCGGGCTTCTTCATGATCTATCACCAGATTTTTCAGCTTGCGAAAGAGGTGGCGGCGGAGATCCGCGGCCCCAGCGTGGGACGCAACCAGGCGAACCTACCCCCGGGCCGCGGGCGCGGCTCCTCGGTCTCCTCGATCATCTGCTACCTGATCGGGCTCTCACACATCGACCCGGTCAAGAACAAGCTCTTCATCGGTCGTTTCCTGAACGAAGAGATGCACAGCTTCCCGGATATCGACCTTGACTTCGCGCGCGATATCCGCGCGGAGCTGATCGAGCGCGTCTACGACGTTTGGGGGAAAGACCATGCGGCGCTGGTGGCGATCTTCCCCAGCTACCGCATGCGCAGCGCCGTCCGTGACATCGGCAAAGCGCTCGGCTTGCCGGCATCGGAGCTCGACCGCGTCGCCCGGCTCGCCGGCCCGTACAGTCACGCGGGCGACACCGGCGATGAGCTGCGTCGCACCCCCGTGTCGGCGGAGCGTGCCGACGAGCGCGGCTGGCGCGAGCTGGCGGAGCTGTCGGCGCAGCTGGCCGGCTTCCCGCGCCACATGTCGCAGCATGTCGGCGGGATGGTGATCTCCTCCGAGCCGCTGATCGACTACGTGCCCTGCCAGCCGGCGGCATGGAAGAATCGCTACCTCTGCCACTGGGACAAGGACTCGATCGACGACGCGCGCATGGTGAAGATCGACTTCCTGGCGCTGGGCATGCTCTCGGTCGTCGAGGAGACGGTGGACCTCGTCGAATGCCACGACGGCGTCAGCCTGGACCTCACCCGCATCGACTTCGAGGACACAGATGTCTACGACGGCATCTGCGCGGGCGACACCGTCGGTGTCTTCCAGATCGAGTCGCGGGCGCAGATCGCGATGTTGCCGCGCACGCAGCCGCGCAACCTCCAGGACCTGGCGGTGCAGGTCTCGATCGTGCGGCCGGGGCCGATCGTGGGCGGGGCGGTGAACCCGTACGTCCGGCGTCGCGAGCGCCAGCGCCGCGACCCGCGCTACGTGCCGGAGGTGCCGCACCCGCTGGTGCGCAGCGTGCTGGAGGAGACGCTGGGCGTGGTGATCTACCAGGAGCAGGTGCTGCTGGTTGCGGAGAAGCTCGCTGGCTTCACCCCCGGTGAGGCCGACCAGTTCCGGCGCGCGATGAGCCGCAAACGCTCGCTGGAGGCGATGGAGGGCTACCGCGAGCGCTTCATGGAGGGCGCCCGCGAGCGGAACGTGCCGGCCGGCGTCGCGGCGAAGGTGTTCGAGAACCTGCTCGGCTTCGCCGAGTTCGGGTTCCCGAAGAGCCACGGTTCGGCCTTCGCGCTGCTCGCCTATCAGACGACGTGGCTGAAGCGGTACCATCCCGCGCCGTTCTTCTGCGGGCTCTTCAACAACCAGCCGATGGGGTTCTACCCGCCGCACGTGCTCACGAACGACGCCCTGCGCCACGAGATCGAGGTGCGCCGTCCCGACATCAACATCAGCGACGCGGCGTGTTCAGTGGAGGACCCGGAGACGGGCCGGGGCGCGGTCCGCGTCGGCCTGGGCTACGTGCGCGGCGTCGGCGAGGCGGGCGGGCGGAGGATCGACGAGGAGCGTGCGCGCACCGGCCCGTTCCGCTCGCTCTTCGACTTCATGCAGCGCACGGGTCTGAGCCGTGAGGCGACGACGAACCTGATCCGCATCGGCGCGTTCGACGACTTCGGGCTCAACCGCCGGGAGCTGATCTGGCAGCTCGGCCTCTTCGCCGACGGGTTGCAGCGAGCGGTGCTCGACCGGCCGCAGGAGCGGCAGTTGCGGCTGGAGCTGTCGACGAAGCAGGACGAGGTGGCGCTGGCCGACTTCAACGACTACCAGAGCATGGCCGCCGACTACGATCTGCTTTCGCTCTCGCCGGACAGCCACCCGATGCAATTCCTGCGCCCGGCGCTCGGCGAGGGGGTCGCCTCCAGCCTGCACCTGCGCGCGATGGGGGGCGGCCAGGTGGTGGAAGTCTCCGGCCTCGTGGTCTGCCGCCAGCGGCCGCTCACGGCCAAGGGGATCATCTTCCTGCTGCTGGAGGACGAATTCGGGCTCGTCAACGTGCTCGTGAGCAAGGAACTCTCCGAGCGCTACAACGAGGTGGTCCGCACTGCGGCCTTCGTGCGCGTGCGGGGCGTGCTCGAGCGCCGCGCCGGCGAGCAGCGCACGCTCGTCGCTTCCGCGATGCGGGAGGTCCTGCCGGAACAGGCGATGCGCATGCCGAGCGGCAAGTCGTGGGGCTAACGCCGGGCTGTCGAGCTACGCAGCGCTGAACCCGTCGACTAGGATGGCGGCCGAGGGGATGAGCCATGGCCGAAACCGATGTCGAACGCAACGCCGCCTCCGCGAGCGCGCTGGCTGAACTGACGGCACGTCTCGGCGAGGATGAGCTGGGCCGTTCGCTCGGCGGGGGATGGACGGTCGCGTCCGCGCTCGTGCACCTCGCGTTCTGGGACGGACGGCAGGCGGCTGCGCTGCGACACTACGCCGCCACCGGCGCACGCCTGGAGGACGACAGCGACGATGCGGTGAACGAAGGGCTCGCACCGCTGCTCGCGCACATCGACCCGGCCGCCGCGGTCATGCTGGCGACCGACGCGGCCGAAGCCGTCGATACGGCGGTGGCGGAGCTGACCTCGGACGTGCGGGACGCGTTGCGCGCGACGGGTGACGCCTACGAGGTTCAGCGCTGGTGGCACCGCGAGGAACACATCGCGCAGATCGAGGCCGCACTCGACTAGGCTCGCCGCACGTCGAGCCGCACCGGGAAGCAGGAGGGACGCACCATGAAAGAGCTGATCGACGACCTCGTCGCCGAGCAGGACTACCTCGATGCGGCGCTCGCCGGCGTGCCGCACGAGCGCTGGGACGTCGCATCGCCCGCCGAGGGCTGGCTGCTGCGCGACTGCATCGCCCACCTGGCCGATTCCGACGACCTTGCGGCGGAGATCGCGGCGACGGGTGAGTTTCCGCAACGGGAAGAGCCGCCCGGCGAGGGCGTGCGCCGCGGCCGTCAGGTTGAGGCACTCGCAATGAGCGTGGACGAGCTGACGGAGTGGTGGCGGCAGGCTCGTGCCCGGCTCGAGACCGCGCTGCGTCCGCTCGATTCGAAGACCCGTCTGCCCTGGGCGGGGCGGTCGCTGGGGGTGCGCTCCTTCACGACCGCGCGGCTGATGGAGTGCTGGTCGCACGGCCTGGACGCGTTGGAAGCAGGCGGGGTCGAAGCCGTCGATAGCGATCGCCTGCGCCACGTCGCCCACCTCGGGTACGCGACGCGCGATTTCGCGTATCTCAATCGGAAGATGGAGCCCAGCGCCGCGCCGCTGCGCGTGGAGCTGGAAGCGCCGTCCGGCGCCCGCTGGACGTGGGGGCCGGAGGATGCGGCGGACCGCATCGTGGGGACGGCCGGCGACTTCTGCCGCGTCGTCACCCAGCGCATCCACTACCTGGACACGGAGCTGGCGGCCGAGGGCGATGCCGCCCGCGAATTCCTGAGGGTGGCGCAGGCATTCGCCGGGCCGCCCGGCGCCGGCCGCCAGCCCAGCGGCGAACACTGATCGGAGGCCGCCGTCCCCGAGCACTCCGTCGATCATCTTGCCGGCCAGCCGATCTGGTCCGAGTCGGTCGAGATCGACTGTGCGACGCCGGGGAGTGAAGTCGCGTTCGGCGCCCGGCTGTGCCGCTACCCGACCGCGGGGACGTCGTAGCTCTGGGTGCGTGCCATCGTTCACGGCAGGCTGTACTGCTACAACGACAACTACCTGCCCTGCAGCGAAGGCGTCACCGCGGTCGACTCGGCGGCAGCTGCGTACACCCTCGACGGCGACCCGGCTGCTGCCTTCAGCCGCGACGGTTCGCGCGATGCGGTGCGTGAGGCGCGTCTGACGCTCGCCGTTCGAGCGCACGAGGAGCCCCACCCGGGCCACGGTCCGGGAGATGTCCCGGTTTCGATCGAAGCGGTCATGACCGCTCCGCATGCCGCCCAGGCGACCCGGCCGGGCCGCATCGAGGTCATTGGCGAGATCGCGGCGACGCTGCGCGTCGGCGACCGCGCCGTGGAGCTACGTGAAGCAGGCAAGTGGCACGAACAGCACCAGGAGCCGCCGCGCTGGGGCAATGGGGTTCACCTACATCAGCCTTCGGAACGAGCAGACGTCGCTGCTCGCCACGGGCACGACCCGCGGTGCCGGCGGCTTCCTCCGTCGCGGCTCAGAGTTCCGCCGTGTCGTTGCGCTCGAAGCCGGCGAGCCGGGCCCCCGCCGCTCGCTGCGCGTCACGCTCGATGGCGGCGAAGTGCTCGAGGGCGTGGCAGAGACGGTGCATGCCTACTCGGTGCCGATCTACAACGGGCGCAGGCCGGGGACGAACGTCGTCGCGAGGCTGGGCAGTGAGAAGCAGGGCGACGAGCGGCTGGGCGGCATCATCAATCACTGGATCCCGCGGTAGCGTGCTTCACGGGCTGTGCTAGCCTCCGGTTCCGGAGCCACTCGTCGCAGCAGCCGGGGAGATCGATGGCGAACAACGCACGCATACACGCTCCGATGGCCGGCTAGGCATGGACCTGGGACTGGCGGGCCGTTCGGCGATCGTCACGGGCGGCAGTCGTGGCATTGGCCTCGCGATCGCGCAGGCCCTCGCCGCGGAGGGGGCGCAGCTGACGATCTGCGCGCGCAACGAGGACGGGCTGGTCGAGGCGGCGCGACTGATCGGTGCGAGCAGCCCTGACGCGGGCGACGTGCTGACGGTCGCCTGCGACGTCACCGTGGCCGAGGACTGTCAGCGCCTGGTCGCCGCCGCGGCCGAACGCCACGGCGGCATCGACATCCTCGTCAACAACGCCGGCGCATCGTTGCGCGGCGACGATCTCGACGAGGTCTGGCGCGGCTCGTTCGAACTGAACACGCTCGCCTCCGTCCGCCTGATGGAGCTGGCACGACCCTTGCTGGCACGAGCCGAGGGCGGCGGCGCGGTCGTCAACATCGCCTCGATCTTCGGCCGCGAGTCAGGCGGCTCGGCCCAGTACAACGCGACGAAGTCCGCCCAGATCGCGATGGCGAAGTCGTACGCGCTGGAGTGGGGGGCGGACGGCATTCGCGTCAACAGCGTCGCCCCCGGCTCGATCGCCTTTCCGGGCGGCTCGTGGGGGCGTCGCCTGGAGGAGAATCCCGAGGAGATGGCCGCCTTCATCGATGCCAACATCGCCTCCGGCCGTTTTGGCAGGCCGGAGGAGGTGGCCGCGGTCGTCGCTTTCCTCGCCTCGCCACGCGCCTCGTGGGTGGTGGGCGCGACCGTCAATGTCGATGGCGGGCAGTCACGTTCGAACATCTAGCGCCCCCGACCGTATCGGCCGACACATTGACGGCCGCGCATGTGGCCCTGATTCTCGAATGAGGCTCTTTCACCACGAGAGCGAAAGGGGCAAGACATGATCTGGATCATCGGAGAAGCGGTGCTGCTCGGCGTCGCCGTACTCGTAGCGCTGGCCGCGCTGGCCGGCGCGTTCCGGCTGCCGGCGCGGACGAACTTCGGCGAAGTGATTCGGCCAGCGCAGGACCTGACGCGCACCGCGATTCTTGGCGTAGGCATCGTCTTTGTCATCGCGACGATCGGGCTGACCGTCTGGCGTTCGTACTACCCGATCCCGGCGGGGGAGGTCGGCGTCGTCTCGGAGTTCGGCAAGATCGTCAGCCAGGTCGACGAGGGACCGCAGTTCATCGCACCGTGGCAAGACCTGCGCAAGGTCGACATCAAGGTGCAGCGGGCGGAGTTCCGAGACGGAGTACTCGGCCGCATCTCGGCGGCGTCGGCAGAGACGCAGAACGTCTTCTTCAATGTCACGCTCAACTGGCAGGTCAGCCCGAGTGCGGTTCAGGGCCTGATGCGTAACGTCGGGCCGGACTTCTTCAACACGCTCGTCCCGACGCGTGTCCGCCAGTTCTTCAAAGCGGAGGTCGTGAAGTTCACCGCCGTGGAAGCGACGCAGAAGCGCGAGGAGATCCGCGTTGCCGTCGAGGGGGCGCTGAGAGCCGACCTCAACGAGCGCTCGCTGATCGTGGTCGCGCTGCTGATCGACGACATCTCGTACGAGTCCGCGTTCGAGCAGTCGATCGAGTCCAAGCAGGTGGCGAGCCAGGATGCGCTGCGCGCGCAGGAGGTGGTCGCGCAACGTACCGCCGAGGCGCTGCAGGCCGAGGCCCAGGCGAAGGGCGAGGCCGCCGCGCAGGTCGCCCGCGCGGAGGGTGACAAGCTCGCTCGCATCCTCACGGCGGAAGCGGAGAACCAGGCCCGCATCCTCGCCGCCGAGGCGGAGGCGGCGGCGCTCGTGCTGGAGGGCGACGCGAAGGCGGAGGCGAACAGGGCGATCGCCGCGTCGCTGACGACCGACCTGATCCAGTTTGAGGCATTGAAGCAGCTCGCCGGCGTCGAGATTGCCCTGCTGCCGGCGGGGTCGAACTTCCTGCTCGACCCGACGAACATCCTGCGGAGGTCTCCGTAGCGAATTCGGCGGGGAAGCTGTAGAGACTCGGACGGGGTGGGTGGCGCGGGCCGTGCCTCCCACCCCACTTCCCCGGCGAGCGTCCCCGGCGAGCGCCCCCGCGGAAGCCCTCTCTGCCCCTGGAGCGGCGGGTGCTACGGTGGAAGCCCACGATTTTCGTCTGACTTCTGCCGGAGACCGCATGGAGCCCTCGTCCACCTCGCCTACGCTCGCGCCCGCGAACGCCCCCGCGTCCGCCCCGGGCGCGCGGGTGTCGCGCCGCGATCTGCGCAACGTCGCGATCATCGCCCACGTCGACCACGGCAAGACCACGCTCGTCGACGCCATGCTGCGGCAGTCGGGGCAGGTAGACATGCGCGTGGAACTGCCCGACCGCGTGCTCGACTCCACCGACCTGGAGCGCGAGAAGGGCATCACGATCCTCGCGAAGAACACCGCCGTGCGGCACGGGGACATCAAGATCAACATCGTCGACACGCCCGGCCACGCCGACTTCGGCGGTGAGGTCGAGCGAGCGCTGACGATGGTCGATGGCGCACTGCTGCTGGTCGATGCCAGCGAGGGGCCGTTGCCGCAGACCCGCTTTGTGCTGCGCAAGGCGCTGGAGTCCGGGCTGCCGATCATCCTGGCGATCAACAAGGTCGACCGTCCCGACGCCCGCATCCAGGCCGTGGTCGACGAGGTCTACGAGCTGTTCCTCGACCTCGATGCCAGCGAAGAGCAGTTCGACTTCCCGATCGTCTACTGCAACGCACGCAGCGGCCTGGCCTCGCTTGACCCGGGCGCGCCCGGTACCGACCTGGAGCCGCTGTTCGAGCTGCTGAAGACGCGAATCCCGGCGCCCTCGTTCGTCGAGGGCCACGGGCTGCAGGCGCTGGTCACCAACCTCGACGCCTCGCCGTACCTCGGCCGCATCGCCATCTGCCGGGTGATGCAGGGCACGATCCGGCGCGGCGAGACCGTCGCCTGGTGCCGCCAGGACGGCTCGACCGAAGCGGTGAAGGTGAGCGAGCTGTACGTTACGGAAGCGCTCGAGCGCGTTGAGGCCGTCGAGGCCGGGGCGGGTGAGATCATCGCCGTGGCCGGCATCGAGGAAGTGACGATCGGCGAGACGCTCGCCGCGCTCGACGACCCGCAGCCGCTGCCGGTGATCAGCGTCGACGAGCCGAGCCTCTCGGTGACGATCGGCATCAACACCTCGCCGCTCTCCGGGCGCGAGGGCACGCAGCTGACGGCACGGCTGCTGAAGAGCAGGCTCGATGCCGAGCGGGTGGGCAACGTCTCGATTTGCGTCGAGCCCGCCGACCGCCCGGACGCCTGGACGGTGCAGGGTCGGGGTGAGCTGCAGCTCGCGGTGCTCGTGGAGACGCTGCGGCGCGAGGGTTTCGAACTGACCGTCGGACGTCCGGAGGTCGTGACCCGCGAGATCGACGGGCGGCTGCATGAGCCGGTCGAGGCGCTGGCCGTGGACATCCCGGAGGAGTTCGTGGGCGTCGTGACGCAGCTGCTGGCCGCCCGTAAGGGGCGCGCCATCCAGACCGTCAACCACGGCGGGGGCCGCGTCCGCATCGACTATCGTGTGCCCTCGCGCGCCCTGATCGGGTTCCACACGGAGTTCAAGACGGAGACACGCGGCACCGGCCTGCTGCACCAGGTGTTCGACGGCTACGAGCCGTGGCACGGGGAGGTGCGCACCCGCTTCACCGGCAGTCTCGTCGCCGATCGGCGCGGGCCGACGACGGCCTACGCGCTGCAGAGCCTGCAGGACCGCGGCACGCTCTTCGTCGGCCCGGGCATCGAGGTGTACGAGGGCATGATCATCGGCGAGAACGCCCGCGCCGACGACATGGACGTCAACCCGACGCGTGAGAAGAAGCAGACGAACGTCCGCGCGGCCGCTTCGGACACGACCGTGAAGCTGACCCCCGCCCAGGAGTTCTCGCTCGAGCAGTCGCTGGAGATGCTGCGAGTAGACGAGTGCCTGGAGGTCACGCCGACCTCGCTGCGCCCGCGCAAGGAGGTGCTCGTCGGGTACCTGCGCCACCGTCTGAAGTCGAGGGCGCGCGGCTAAGCCGGCTCCGTCAGCGCCCGAGTCTCTTTAACGCCCGGGACTCCGCTGCCCAAGACTCTGTTGGCCAAGGAAGGCCTCGATACGCTCAACGTCGAGGTGCGCGCGCGTGTTGGGCCAGTCGGTCGAACTCGCGTTCGCGGTCGAACGCCCGCAGCGTGGTCTCACCCCGGCCGAGGCCGCTGAGCAGCGCATGGCGCAACGCGTCGTTATGGAAGAGGCCGTGCAGGTAGGTCCCGGCGACCCGCCCATCCCCCGAGATCGCTCCGTCGGCGTGCCCGTTGAGTGTCAGCAGCGGGCGCGCGGCGCCTTCCGTCGTCCCCATGTGGATCTCGTAGCCTTCGACCGCTGCGCCGGCGGCGGCCTGCCACGCGCCGCCTGACCCCTCGACGTGGCCGCTGCTGCGCACGGTCGTCTTCTCAGCCGCGAAGGTCGTGGTGAGCGGCAGCAGGGCCAGCCCCTCGACCACGTTGCCGGGCGCGGTCTCGACGCCGCCCGGGTCGTGGATGCGCTCGCCGAGCATCTGGAAGCCGCCGCAGATGCCGAGCACCGACGCGCCGTCCGCGTGCGCCCGTCTCACCGCCTCGTCCAGCCCCGCACCGCGCAGTGCCTCCAGGTCGGCGACCGTCGCCTTCGTGCCCGGCAGGATCACGAGCTGCGGCCGGCCGAGGTCCTGCGGGCGCGAGACGTAGCGCAGCCGCACGCTCGGCTCGTCGACGAACGGGTCGAAGTCGTCGAAGTTGGCGATCCTCGGCAGGCGGACCACCGCGATGTCGACGTCGGTCTCGGTCCCGCCCGTTTCGCCCGCCGCCGGAGACGCGCGTTCGAGCACCACGGCATCCTCGTCGGCGATGCGCAGGTCATCGAGCCACGGGATCACTCCTAGCACAGGGATGCCGGTGCGGCGCTCGAGATCGTCGATCGCGGGTGTGAGCAGCGACGGGTCGCCGCGGAAGCGGTTGATCACGAACCCGCGCACCAGCGCCCGTTCCTCCGGCGCCAGCAACTCCATCGTGCCGACGAGGTGCGCGAAGACGCCGCCGCGGTCGATGTCGCCGACGAGCAGCACCGTCGCGTCCGTGTGCAGCGCCACGCTCATGTTCACGATGTCGCCCTCGCGCAGGTTTGTCTCGGCCGGGCTGCCGGCCCCCTCTGCCACCACCAGATCGTAGTCGTTGCGCAGGGACGCGAGGGCTCGCTCGACGGCGGGCCAGAGTTCGCGCCGGGCCGCGAAACTGCCCGCGTGGAGCGTGCCGGCGGGGCGACCGTCCAGCACGATCTGCGAGGTGCGGTCGCCCTGCGGCTTCAGCAATACCGGGTTCATCTGCACGGTGGGCGCCAGGCCGGCCGCCGCGGCCTGCTCCGACTGGGCGCGCCCGATCTCCAGCCCGTCGGCGGTGACGTCCGCCTTGTTCGACATGTTCTGAGCCTTGAACGGCGCGACGCGCACGCCGTCCTGCCGGAAGATGCGGCACAGCGCCGTCGTCAGCACCGACTTGCCGACGGACGAGGCCGTGCCCAGCACCATCAGCACCGGTGCGGTCATGTCAGGTCGCTCGTCATGGCGCTCCGTCTTCCTTCGTGTTTCCTTCGCACTCGGACCGCCAACTACTCGAATCGGTCCGGGTAGAGCGCCTGCGCCATCGCCTCCAGCCCTTCCACGATGCGCGGCCCGGGCCGGCTCGTGAGGTCGGAGTGGATGCCGTGGATGCGGCCGTTGACGACCGCCGAGATGCCGGACCAACCGGGCCGTCCGCCGACGGTCTCAGCACTCTCGCCGAACTCCGCGTCGGCCAGCAGGATCACCTCCGGGTCGGCGGCGATCACCGCCTCCGCCGAGAGCTGTGGGAAGTCGCTGGCGGCGCCTTCGGCCACGTTTCGGCCCTTCAGCGCCCCGATCATGCCGCCGATGAAGGTGTTCGGACCGGCGCTGTACAGGTCCGAGGTGAGCTCGAAGAAGACGGTCGGCCCCTGCTCGATGTCGGCGAGCGCGCCGGTGATGGCATCGATGCGGCCGCGCATGTCGGTGACTACGGACCCCGCCTGATCCGTCTCGCCGGTGATGCGTCCCAGCAGCAGGATGTAGTCGAGCACCCCTTCGATTGAGGCCGCTTCCTCGATGAAGAGCACCGTGATCCCGAGGTCGCGGAACTGCTTAACGCTGTCGCGCTGCTGCGTCACCATCAGCACGAGGTCGGGGTCCTGCGCCAGCGCGGCCTCCGGGTCGGGACCGGAGTACT
Source organism: Dehalococcoidia bacterium (assembly GCA_030745285.1). Taxonomy (GTDB): domain Bacteria; phylum Chloroflexota; class Dehalococcoidia; order UBA2979; family UBA2979; genus SHYR01. Next base: position 19,465 of record JASLOV010000121.1, read on the forward strand.
CCAGCTTCGGCAGGTCGAGGACGGCCGTCGGGAAGTTGGAGAAGCGGTCGGTGGCAACGAGCCGGTCGCCGGCGCCGATGGCAAACAGCACCTCGGTGGCGGCCGGGGAGTACGAGATGATGCGCTGCGGGGCCGAGTCGAAGACGACCACGGTGTCGGACGAGTCGGTGATCTCCAGCGGGAACGCCTGCGCGGTCGTCGGGGCGGCAGCCGTCGCGGAGGCAGCCGCCGGGGCGGTGGTTGCTGCGGCCGACGGGCTGGGTCTGGCGTCGTCGTCGCTGCCGCATGCCGCCGCGAAGAGCGCCAGCGCCAGCATCATCACTGGCGTCAGCAACCATCGGGCTCTTGCGGTTCGTCGAGTCACGTGTACCTCCGCACGCTGTGCGAGGACGGCACATACACAAAGACCCCTCGCGCGATGCGAGGGGTCCAGCGAGCAACCTGTGCGGCCTGGTCGGTATCTGCGGCCGGTCAGGTGCAGTCGCCCGTCCTCGCGGGTCTCTGACACTGACGCAGGTCGGTACTCTGGCTTGCCGTCGGCGGCTTCACGCCGCTCACGGCTCACAGTTGCGGGACAGCGCCGGATTCGCACCGGCTTCCCCGAGCACCGCGTCGGATTGCGACGAATCGTAGCACGCTCCTCCCGCCCGGTCTGCGCGACGTGGTATGACTGCCGTCTGAATCGCGAGGGCACACTCGCCCGCCGCTGGAGGCCGACCGTGGGATCGAGCATCGACCGCTATCTGACCATGCTGGAATTGCTGGCCGGCGACGTGATTCGCGAGCTGGACGGCGTCCCCGAGGACATCCTCAACCGCCCCGTCGACGTACCCGAGGCCAACTCGCTGTTCGCGATCGCGACCCACCTGCTCGCCTCGGGCCGGAACTGGACGCTGGTCGTGATCGGGGGGCAAGACATCCCCCGCGACCGCGACGCGGAGTTCGTCGCGACCGGCACGTTCGCCGAGCTGACGTCTGGCTACGACGAGTGGATGCGGGCGACGCACGAGGTGCTGGACGGCGCGTCCGACGACGAACGGGGGCGCGTGACCGAGCAGACGCCGTACCGCCCGGACCTCGCCGTCGAGTTCATGACGGTCGAGCACGGTCTGATCCACGTCATCGACCACACCGCCATCCACCTCGGGCACATGCAGGTGACGAAGCAGCTGCTGCTGGCCGGAGCGCTCTAGACCGCCGAGGGGACCTACCGTGAGCGACGAGCGACCGCCGGAGACCTACACGCACGGCCACCACGAGTCGGTCGTCGGGCAGCATCGCCGCCGCACGGCGGAGGAGGCGGCCGCCTTCCTGTTGCCGCGCCTTGATGCCGGCGCGCGCGTGCTCGACTTCGGCTGCGGCCCCGGGACGATCACGACCGGACTCGCCCGCGCCGTAGGGCGGGGCACGGTGACCGGCATCGACCTCGCAGGGGAGGTGCTGACGCTGGCGCGCGAGCATGCCGTGGAGCAGGGGACGGCCAACGCCGGCTTCGCCCGGGCCAGTGTCTACGCGCTGCCGTTCGCCGGCGAGACGTTCGATGTCGCCTACGCGCACCAGGTGCTGCAACACCTCGCCGGCCCGGTGGCCGCGCTGCGCGAGGCGCGCCGGGTACTCCGGCCCGGCGGGCTGGTCGCGGTGCGCGATGTCGACTACGCGACGATGGTGTGGTGGCCGCCCGAACCGCGCCTCGAGCGCTTCCAGGAGCTGTACCACCAGGTCGCCACGCTCAACGGCGGCGACGCCGACGCGGGCCGCCGCATCCCCTCCTGGCTGCGCGAGGCCGGCTTCGTCGATATCGAGATCACCAGCAGCACGTGGACGTTCGCGGACCGCGAGTCGCTGCGGCAGTGGGGTGACTCATGGGCGGAACGCACCGTGAATTCCGCGCTCGGCGAGAAGGCGCTGGAGTACGGCCTCGCCTCGGAGGTTGAACTGCGTGAGATCGCCGAGGGTTGGCGTGCGTGGGCGCGTGACGATGACGCCTTCTTCACCTTCCTCCATGTCGAAGGGCTCGCCCACAGGCCCTGAGCGACGATCGCGAGGACGGCCGGCTGCACGGGCAGCGCCGGGCTGCTAGCGTGACCGGATGAAGCGGACGCGCCTCGTTCCCGCTCTGGTGGCGACTTCCCTTACCTTCTTGCTGGTGGCCGCCGCCTGTTCGGACTCACCGCCGCCCGAAGCTGCGCCGGCCGCATCCGCCGCTCAGCTGGCGGCGAGCACCGCCCCGGTCACAGCCACCGCCCGGGCGGCGGCGACCACAGCGGTAGCCACGGCAACCGCGATCTCCGCAACGGCGCCGCCCGTTCCGGCGGCGACCGCAACGCCGGCAACCGCGACACCCGCACCGGTGGCGACCGCCACCCCCGTGCCGGCGGCGACCGCGACCCCGGCAACCGCGACACCCGTACCGGCGGCGACCGCACCGTCCCTCCCGACTGCCTCGCCCTCGCCTACCGTTGCCCCATCGAGAGTGGCGTCGGGACCGTGCGTCAGCAATCCGAACCCGGTGCTCACACGCCAGTACACTGACCTCTCGCGCCTCGACTTCATCAACCCGACGATCATGACCAGTGGGAACTGGCTGAAGAACCGCCAGTACCACAAGGTCGTTACGGATGCTGCCAATCACGCGCCGGAGCTGCCGCTCTAAGCGCCGGCGGATGCCGTCGCGACTGGCGTTACGCACTACGTCGCAACGATGCGGCAGTTCGACGGCACCTCGCTCGAACTCTCCCAGTTCGACCTGCGTTTCGAGCTGTCATGCGAGGTCTCCTATTGGTTCGACCATGTCTCGCGGCTGGCGGAGCCGTTCGCGTCGCTTGCGCCGGCGGAGGGTGTGCGCGACACGCGCAACGCAATGGCGCCGATACGCGTCGAGGTGAAGGCGGGCGACCTGATCGGCTACTCCAGCGGCACCGTGCCGGCGCACGTCTGGGACTTCGTGCTCGTCAATACCGCGGTGACGGTCCGCTTCGCGAACCAGCAGCGCTACGAGACCGCCGGCGATCTGCGGAGCCTGCTCCACGCTGTCTGTCCGGCGGACTACCTGGCGCCGGCCCTGCGCGCCGAGTACGTGGCGCTCTACGGCTCATGGACGCCGGGCGGCCAGGGCACGGGCTGCGACACCGCGGTGGATCTCGTCGGCACCATCGCCGGGGGCTGGTTCCAGACGCCCTTCGACGCCTCCAACTCGTTCGCCGGCGCGGACTGGGGCGTTGTGGCTTCGATCGCGGGCGGGGGCGAGGTCGACGTCAACGGACCGGGCCGAAGCGTCCGCACCGCGCCGTCGGACCCGACGTTCGCCGACCCGAAGCTCGTGACCGGCGAGCACTGCTTTCAGAATTCGAACCAGCCGAGCTGGGCCTACCTCAAGGTGCTCTCCGACTCCGAGCTGGGAGCTGCGTTCGGAGACGGCGCCTGCCCGTTGACGTTTCCGTCGGACTACCGGACGTTCTACCGCTAGCCGCCGTGGGGACCGGCGCGGTGGTCTCCGCCTCCATGAGCGGGCATGCTACCGCCGTTGCTGCCGGGCATTCCGTCGGGGTGCCCGCCGCCCACCATCCCCCCGGGGCCGCCATGGCCCGCCGCGGCCGCATGAGCAGGCGAGGCCACCGGTGTGCGCTTCGCCTCACCGTCAGACCCGTCCTCGGGCAACTCGTCGGCAAGGGGCGTGTCGCGCTCGACGGCGCCGTCTTTGAACTGCTCGTGGTAGAGCCTCGCGTAGAGGCCGCCCTCGTTGACCAGTTCGGGGTGTGTGCCGCGCTCGACGATGCGCCCGCCGTCCATCACCAGGATCTGGTCGGCCGCGATGATCGTGGAGAGGCGGTGCGCAATCACGATCGAGGTCCGTGACTGCATCACCGGCTCGAGCGCCTCCTTGATCAGCCGTTCGCTCGCGCTGTCGAGCGAGCTGGTGGCCTCATCGAGCAGCAGGATGCGCGGGTCCTTGAGAATGATGCGCGCGATAGCGATACGCTGCTTTTCGCCGCCTGAGAGCCGGTAGCCGCGCTCGCCGACGAGCGTGTCGTAGCCGCGCGGCATCTGCGCGACGATCTCGTGCACGTACGCGGCCTTCGCCGCAGCCTCCAGTTCCTCGTCGGTCGCGTCCGGCTTCGCGTAGAGCAGATTGTCCTTCACGGAGGCGTGGAAGAGGTAGGTCTCCTGCGTGACCATGCCAATGTGGTTGCTGAGGGAGGGGAACGTGAGCTCGCGCACGTCGACGCCGTCGAGCGTGACGACGCCCGCATCGGGGTCGTACAGCCGCGAGACGAGGTAGGTCGCCGTCGTCTTGCCGGCGCCGGAGGGCCCGACCAGCGCGACCAGTTCGCCCGGCCTGGCCTCGAAGGTGATGTCCTTCAGCACCGGTGTGGCGGCGTCGTAGCCGAAGTCGACGTGCTGGAAGGCGACGGTGCGGTCCTGCGCCGGCAGCTCCGTCGGGTTCGGGCGCTCGGCGATCGCGGGCTCCATGTCCAGGTACTCGAAGATGCGCTCGAAGAGCGCGAACGAGCCGGCGATGTCCACGTGCACGCTGAACAACTGCGAGACCGGCCCGAACAGCCGGTTGACGAGGAAGACGAAGGCAACGACCTCGCCGACCAGCATGTCTCCGCTGATCACCAGCCAGCCGCCGTAGCCGTAGACCATCGCCGGGGCGACCGCGCCGTAGAGCGTCACCACCATGAAGAACCAGCGCCCCACCATGCTCTGGGAGACCTGCTCCTTCATCACCTCCGCGGATGCGACCTCGAAGGTGGCCTCCTCCTGCCGTTCGCGGCCGAAGCTCTTCACCAGCACTGCGCCGGAGATGTTGAGCTTCTCCTGCACGATCATCGTCATCTCGCCGAGCGCGGCCTGCGCGCGGCGCCCGGCGCGGAAGCGGAGGTTGCCGAACTGCTGCGTCGGGAAGATGAAGGCGGGGAGGGCAATCAGCGCGACGATGGTGAGCCGCCAGTCCAGCCACACCATCACGGCGACCGTCGTCGCGACGGTGACCGTGTTCGTCATGACGTTGGTGAAGCTGGTCGTCACCACCGCCTGCACGCCGTTCATGTCGTTGGTGAGGCGCGTCATGATCTCGCCGCTGCGGGTGGCGGTGAAGAAGCTGAGCGGCATGCGCAGGACATGGTTGTAGAGCTGGCCACGGACGTCGTGCATCATGCGCTGGCCGATGATGGTGTTGCCCCAGTTCTGGGCGACCTGCACGAGGCCCGTCACGACCGGGATTGCCACCATCGCGCCGGCCAGCACCACCAGCAGCGTGCGATCCCCGTCGGGGATGGCGACATCGATCAGCTGTTTGATCAGCAGCGGCGGGATCAGGCTGAGGCTGGCCGAGACCAGCACCAGCACGAACGTCAACGCGATCAGCTTTCGGTAGGGGCGGGCGTAGGCAAGGATGCGGCCCAGCAGCGACCACGAAATCGCGTTGTCCTCTTTGTCGCCCCAGTCCGCCGCGCCGGCGCCGTGTGCCATCATCGTCGTGCCCCCTCGCCATCCATCGCAGGTCGCTCCAACTATACTCGAAGTCGACTATTCGAACCGGGCTAAGATACGATTCCCCTGTCTATTCAGAAGCCGCCCGGTCGGTTCGTCGAGGCCTGAGAGGAACACCGATGCCCGATGCCACCGATGCGCCCAACGTCGCCGACGCTGCCGACGAGCTGCTGCTGCTCGGTCTGCTCTCCGGTTCGTCGATGTACGGCTACCAGCTCAACGACGTGATCGAGCACCACCTGCCGATGTTCTGGCGGCTGAAGCCGTCCACCGCCTACAGCCGCCTTGACCGGCTCTCCGCGCGAGGGCTCGTCGAGACGAAGACGGAGCGCGTGGGGAAGCGCCCCGAGCGCAAGGTCTACGACCTCACCGAGGCCGGCCGGGCACGCTTCGAGCAGTTGTTGCGTGCGAACCTGCGCTCGGCGGACGTGCCGTCGCCGGTCGGCGACCTGGGCGTGCTCTTCTACCGAGCGCTGCCGGTGGACGAGGTGCAGGCACTGCTCGCGGAGCGGCGAACAGCGACCGCCAATCAGCGTCCGCGGCTGAGCGAGCTGGTCGAACGCCACCCGCCGCTCAGCGCGGGCCGCCTGGTCGCAGAACACTCGCTGGCGCACCTTGATGCAGAGCTGGCGTGGCTCGACGGGGTGCTGGAGCGCGACCTCACCGCTCCCGCCGAGCCTGCCGCGCCGGCCGAGGGCGCCCGCTGACGCCCCCCACGCCCTCGCTGCCCCGGGTCGCACGCTACTTCGATGCGCTCTACGCCGCGTTGGCGGCCAGCGAGACGCACCGCGCCGTCGGCCGTGAGGTGCTGGGCGATGGTTACGCCGGGCAGCTCGGCTACGCCGGTGAGCACGAGCTGTTGCGAATGGCGGAGGTATGCGGGATGGCGCCCGGCCGCACGGTGCTCGACCTTGGCTGCGGCACGGGCGGCGTCGCTTCGTGGTGGGCACGTCGCACCAGCGCGCGCGTGATCGGGGTCGACTGCTCCGGCACTGCACTGCGCATCGGGGCGGCAGACGAGTCCCGCGACGCCCGGGCGGCGTTCGTCGCCGCCGACGCGACCGCGTTGCCCCTGGCGGCATCCAGTCTCGACGGCATCGTCTCGCTGGACGGGTTCGGGCTCGACTTCGCCCGGCTCGCGCGGGAGGCGCGCCGGCTGCTGCGGGGTGGCGGCCGCGTCGCCCTGCTGATCAGCCTGCCTGCCGGCGGCGCGGGCCCGGCGCTCGAAGCCCTCGCCGCCGCGGGCCTTGCCGAGTGCTTCGTTGAGGACCAGATGGAGCCGGCGGCGGCACTGATGTCGCGCTGGCGCGAGGCTTATCGGCGCGCCGCGTCAGGCCACATCGCTGAGGTGGGGGAGCGTGTGCACCGCGGTATCGTCGATGAAATCGACGAACTGCTGGTGGGCTATCGTGAGGGCACGACGGAGCGGGTGCTCATCGGCGCAACCCGACTTCAGGCAGCCCGGAGTGCGCGGGTCGCGCGCTGACGGGGTTCGTGCGGGGACCCGTGCGGAAGTGGAGCGGATATAGGTACTCCTCGGGGGCTGGCTCGTCAAAACTCCCGGGGAGTACGCCTGAAGGATGTGCGTCAGACGCCGAGCCCTCTGTTCGAAGCATCGGGCTCAAAGCGTCGAAAGTTCTACGTCCCCCACATCCCGCCGGCGAGGGCGGAAGCCGGGCTCGCCGCAAGGGCGACCGCAGCCAGGAACAGAGATGCTGCCACCGTTGTCACTGAGCGCTTGGCCATAAGTAAACCTCCCAGGTATTCGGGCAACGGATAGTCCGATGCCACTCCCAAAGCCTGGTCGGAAGATATGGCGCGAGCTATCGCCACAATCTCGCCACCAACGCGTGAGGACCGAGTGAGGATTGACCGAGAGATAGAACGTGCGTGCGAACGTCACGGACAGGGGAGGCGGTGCGTGCTACGCGTCGAGCGCCGCGCCGGACAGCACCTGCCGGTACGCGTGTTGCAGTGAGTCCGAGGGCTCTTCCGCGAGCTCTTCGAGCATCGAATTGTGGAGCCTGCGGTAGGCGCGCACCGCCCCATCCAGGCGCCCCGCGCGCGCATGCGCCCTCATCACGCACAGTGCCGCCGTCTCGTTCACCGGGTCGATGTCCCAGATTGACTCGCCGAGGCGAATCGCCTGCTCCCAGTCCTCGCTGCGCAGTGCGTGCTCGGCGAGCGAGAGCAGACAGGAGAGGTAGCGGTCCTCATAGCGCCGGCGGGCGTCGTCCGCCCAGTCGGAGTCGAACGTCTCGGCAAAGGGACCGCGATAGAGGCGGACTGCCGCCGTCAGGTCCTGCGCCCAGCCGTCGCTCCCGGCGGAGTCCCGTTCCGCGTCCTGTGTGTGGTGTTCGAACTCCGCGGCGTCGTAGGAGATCTTGAACGCCGGGTTGACCTGGTAGGCCCCGTCGCTGTGCACGATCACGCCGGGGATCGCCTTGCGCAGGCGGTGCAGGTTGGAGTGGAAGTGGCTGTTCAGCCGCTTCGGATCGAGATCGGGCCAGAGGTCGAGCGCGATCTGCTCTTTGCGCAGCGGCCGCTTCTGGTGAACGAGGTAGAAGAACATCTCCTTGCTGCTGGCGCTGCGCCACTCCAGGTCGGCGATCTGGTGCCTGCGGACGGTCACGCGCGGGCTGCCGAAGGCCTCGGCGCGAATCGGGGCCTCGTCCTCCGCCAGCGCCGGCTCTTCGTCGTCCGAGATCGGGCGCAGCCCAACCCGCAGCGTCCGGTAGTAGTCGCCGCCGGCCCGTCGTGCCGCGCCGTATTCGATCAGCTCTGGGACGTGTCGAGCTTCCGCGTGCAAGAACTGATCGTATCCGAGTTCCTCCACGATCTCGTGTACCCGCCTGAGGTGCTCGATCGACTGCCGGCGCCTGCGGCGATGGAAGCAGGCGGCGGCGAGCAGCAGCGTCGCGACCGCCTATTCTCGCAGCGTCCCGGCCTCCACGGCCTCGGACACGGCCAGCTCCAGTGCTGTGATCGCCTCGTCGTAGCGATGCTCGCTCACGAGCGTCGCGCCCACGCCGATGCGGAATCCGAGCTGGAGGAAGAGCGCGCCGCGCTGCTCGGCCTGCCGCAGCCCGTGTTCGAGCGGGGTGTGGGCGCGGGCAAATTCGCCGCGACCGCGGTTCGACATCGCGAGGCCCAGCGTGGCGTAGGCGACCAGCATCGGGTCGTCGATCTCGTACGCCTGGCCGCGGCGGAAGCCGATCTCGCGCGACCGCTCGATCACGTCGGCGAACGTGTCGTGAGCGGTCTCCAGTTCGCCCAGCATGTGCTGACCATCCCCGAGGTTGTTCATCGTCGCGGTCTGCGCGGCCGGGTCGTCCAGCATGCGCCAGCGCCGCAGAGCCGCCGTGTACTCCTCCATCGACCGGGTCAGTGAGCCGCGGTAGAAGAGCGAGAGTCCGAAGCCGTCGTGCGCCTCCGCGGCACGATGGTGATCACCATCGCGATCGAAGCCCTCCGCGGCGGATCGGAAGCGCTCGCAGGATGCCTCGAACTGGCCGCTCTGCCCCAGCGCGATCCCCTCTTCGAGGTCGATCTCGGGGAACAGCGGGTCATCGTCCGGGAGTTCCTCGCCGGCTGTCAGCCGAGCGCGACGGCAGGCCCCGATCGCTTCGCTCAGCTGTCCCACCTGCCGCAGCGAGACGGCCCGGTACAGCTCGCGGCGGGCGCGCTGGTCGACGGAGAGTCCCTGCTCGTCGATGGAGTCGAGCTGCGCCAGCCCCTGCTGCTCCTTGAGCATCTTCGTCGCCAGCCGGGCGCGGGTCATGGTGAGGTCGGTGTCCCCGGCGAGGATCTCCGGGGACAGGCGGTCGAGCCAGCCGGAGAGTGTCGTCCACTCGCCCCGCTGGTAGAGCTCCCGGTGCATGTCGCGTATCTCCTGGACCACCTCCGGCCAGTCCTCCGCCTCGATCGAGAGGTTCACCGCCTCGCGACGCTGCCCCCGCCGTGCGCACATCGCGGCCGCGGAACGGCGCAGCTGCAGCAACCGCTGCGGGTCGCGGCGTGCGAGCCGCTCCAGCAGATGCTCGCGGAGCAGCGAGTGCATCCGCAGCCAGCGATCATCGAGGCTCGTGATCAGGTGGTTGGTGCTCTCCAGATCCCGCAGATGCATGCGCGCCTCGGGATCGGCCGTCAGCTCCTCGGCCTGCTCGGCGTCGAATGACTCCAGCACTGAGCAGGCGCTGAGCAGCTCGAACTGCGGCGCGGGCAGCTGTCCCAGTACCTCGTGCTCGACGAAGTCCGAGAGTACGAACTCGGAGCCGGGCGCGGTGCCCCCACGCGGGCGTGAGGGGTCGTAGTGATCCGCCAGGATCGCAAGCGCCGCCGCCCAGCCGCCGGCTCGCTGCACGACTTCGAGGCCCGGGGCGCCGTCGATGCCGGAGCGGCGCATGAATTCGACGGCTTCGTCGTCGGTGAACTCGAGGTCGGCTGCGCCGAGCGAGGAGGCGCGGCGTTGGGCGGTCATGCGGGTCAGGGACGGCAGCCGGGGCCAGGTGCGTGAGAGCGCATAGAGCCGCATGTTCATGGGCATCCCGCGGACCAGTGCGTCCAGTAACTCCAGCGTCCCCGGTGCCTCGTCGAGTACCTGCAAGTCGTCCACGATCAGGAGGAACATGTCGTCGATCTCGTGGTGCACGTTCGCGACGAACTGGCCGATGAGCGCCGTGGCCTGGGGCGGTTCTGCGCCGCCGTGCAGCCGTTCGTACAGCTCGTTGAGGGTGCCGGGGAACGCGACCCTGACGGCGCCCACGAGGTTGGAGAGCAAGGTCAGCGGGTCAAGGTCCAGGCGGTCCACGGAGAGCCATGCCGCCGGCAGCCCGGCGTCGTCGTACCAGTCGACGGCGAGCGTCAACTTGCCGTACCCAGCGGGGCGCTGACCACGATCACTTCGGACTCAAGCGCGTCGCTCAGCGACTGATGCAGGCGCTCACGGCGGATGGTGTCATGGCGGCTGCGGGGAGGCGCTAGCTTGGGCGAGAACTGCTGATCGAGCGGTACCATCGTCTTTGGTCCGTTGGTAATCCCGGTCGAGAAAGCCTATCGAAACCCGGGCACGCGCTGCCACCAGTTGCCCACGATTCGCGCGCTTCGCCGTGCGCGAACGGCGGGGCCGTCCGCGAGGACTCTGGGTGTGATGGCTATGTGTGCTGGCGATGTGTGCTGGCCATGTGTGATGGCTATGCGTGACGGCTATGTGTGTGGGGCGCTGGCGGTTCCGCTGAGCAGCAATTGCCCCGATTCGTCCTCGCAGACGACGTTGTAGGTGGCGATGCCGTCGCGCAGGCTCTTCGGCTCGGCGCGGGCGGTGATGGTCACCGGCGTGAGCGCGGGCGAGCGCCAGCGTACGCGGAGCTCGCCACCCTCGGCCCAGGCATCGCCGAACGTCGCCGCCATCGCTTCCGAGACGAGCGCGAGCACGAGCATGCCGTGCGCGATGGGGCGACCGAACTGGCCGGCTCGCGCCTCCGGCGTCTCGCGATGGATCGGGTTGAGGTCGTGGGCGGCCACGGCGTAACGGTCGACGCGCGTCTGGTCGATCAGCCGGGTCACGGGCTCGACCGCGGGCGGCGTCGGGGTGGCATCGGGGGATGTCTCTGAGGGCGTCACTGGCTCTCTCCGTTCTCGGCTCCCAGCAGCAGCGTGGTGCGACCGTGTGCTGCCGCCCCGGCCGCGGTCGCCAGCTCGGCATCCACGGCGGTGATGACCACGCCGCGTCGCGTGGAGTGGGAGGCGACCGTGAAGCGAGCCGAGATCGAATCGTCCACAGAGACCGCCCGCTGGAACGAGAACTGCTGTCCGGTGTGCAGGATGCTGTCCAGCGGGGGCAGGTGCTCCATCAGCCGGGCGAGCGCGAACGCGCCGAGCGCGAGCGGCGGCACCTGGGAAGGCCACCGTGCGGCGTCCTCGCCGGTGGCGTCGAGGTAGGCCCGCACCTCGGCGGCGCTCAACGCGAACGTGAAGCTGGCGAGCTCATCGCCTGCGCTGACGTCGGTGAAGTCGATGGCCATGCAGTCCTCGGGCGTCCTCGCGGTAGCGCAGCGAGCTTTGTGATCGACGCGGGTTCGAAGATACGTAGGCGGTGCTGGAGCGTCTATCGAGCGTGCTTGTCGCGCTGTTCGTCCTGGAGCGCGCCAATCTGCTCCGCGGCGCGGCCAAAGATGTCCGGTACGGGCCAGCCGTTCAGGCCGGCGTAGGTGTCCAGCTGCGAGCGGTGGTGGATGTCGTGCTCCACCATCATCGCCAGCACCCGCCAGCCGGAGAGCGACCCATCCGTGTCGATCATCTCGATGCGGCGATCCAGCCACTCGTCCGGCGTGCCGTCCAGCAGCCGGTGCAGCTCCTCCCCGCTGGCCTGCACGGCCGGCAGCCAATGCTCGCGGGAGCTGACATCCGGGGCGGACGGGCTGATCCAGCCCTCATCGCGGTACGCGCTCGCGAAGTAGAGCCGCGAGCCGGCGATGTGGCCGACGATCTGGTTGATCGACCACGCGTTCTCGCCCTCACCGCCTTCGGGCGTCCAGCCGTCCGCCTCCGGCGGCAGCGCCGCGACGTCGCGCATCGCCCGGCGGTGGACCGAGTCGAAGTAGCGGAAGAACCCGTCGATCGACCCGTACATCGCTACTCCTCCGGGAAGGGGATGAAGATCGAGAGCCGCTCTTCCGTCCCTCTGCCGCGTGTGATGTGGCCCTGCCCGTCGATGTCCTCGACCAGCACGATCGAGCCCGGGCCCAGCGGGAGGATCGACCCATCGCCGACCTCGATCTCGCCTTCGCCCGCGAGCGTGATCACGAACTGGCGGCGCGGCGCGGGGTGCCAGTCGATGTCCAGGTCGGGCGGCGTTCGGCGGAAGATCACGCCGGTGGCGGGGACCAGCTCCGAGTACCCGGAGGTTCCTGCCACCGACAGCTCGATGTCGACCGTCTCGAGATGTGTCTTGCCGTCGTCGCCCGTGTAGACCCGGGTCATCGTCATCGGTTCAGCCGTCTCTGCCATTCCGCGCTCCTCACGTGCCCTGCCCGCCCTGCGTATCGTGCCTGCCCCGCGTGCACGGGCAGAGTACCGAGGTTCGGCGCGCGCTGTCCTGTGCGCGTATTCGGGCAGCCACCAGGCCGGCCTCAGGCAGCGCTCAGGCGACGCGAGCCGCCACTGCCCGCGCCCGCTGCGGCAGCGTCGTCGCGCCCATGCGCTCGCACACGGTGTCGAAGGAGGGCAGGGGGCCCGGCCAGCGCAGCTCGCCAACGTGATCGAAGAGCGCCGGGTCGGTGCGCAGCGTGGCGAGGTCGAGGAACAGCATCGCCAGCTCACGCTGGTCCGCGAGCGCGGCGGCGAGGCGGGCGCGGCCGCGGATGGTGACCTCCCACTGCTGCTCGTCGTCCGGGATCGCCTCGACGTGGCCATAGTGTGCGAGCACGGCTGCGGCGGACTTCGCTCCCCAGCCGCTCACGCCCGGGAACCCGTCCGCGCTGTCGCCGACCAGCGCCAGGTAGTCGGGGATGGACTGCGGCGGCACGCCGAACTTCTCCACCACGCCCGCCGCGTCGCGCACGGTGTTGGCGCGGCGATCGAGCTGCACGATGCGGTCGCCGACGACGCACTGGCTCAGGTCCTTGTCCGGCGAGCAGATGTAGACGCGCTCCACCGCCGGGTCGGCGGCGGCGCTGGCGGCGGCGGACGCAAGCGCGTCGTCGGCCTCAAGCTGCTCCATCGGCCAGATGACGACGCCCATCGCGGTCAGCGCCTCCTCCAGCAGGCCGAACTGCGTCCACAGGTCGGGGTCGATGCCCTCGCCGGTCTTGTAGTCGGGCCAGAGTTCGTTTCGGAACGACTCGACGATGTGATCGGTGGCGACGCCGAGATGGGTCGTGCCGCCCTCGAACATCCCGAGCACGGACGCGAGCACGCCTCGTACCGCTCCGACCTCGCGGCCCAGGGTGTCGCGTTGTGAGGGCACGCCGAAGAAGTGACGGAAGAGCTCGTAGGTGCCGTCCAGCAGGTGTACGTCCACGTTTCGCTCCGACCCGCTACGCTACGCGCGTGCAACGGTAACCCGCGGCCGCACGATGGCCGGAGACTTTGTTGGGGGTGACACGATGGCGAAGGCGCACTTCGGCGTGATGGTGCCGCAGATCAAGCGCAGCTGGGACGAGGCTCGCGACGCGTCGAGCGCGTACGAGGCGATGGGCTTTGACTCGCTGTGGGTCAACGACCACCTGTACGGGCCGCAGTCCCCATCGATCCCGATCATGGAAGCGTGGTCGCTGGTCGCCGGCATCGCCGCCATCACCGACCAGGTGGAGCTCGGGACACTCGTCACGCCGGCTGGCATGCGTAACCCGGCTCACCTCGGCAAGGTGATCGCCAGCGTCGACAACATCGCCGGCGGCCGCGTGATCCCCGGCTTTGGGGCCGGCTGGATGCCGCGCGAGTTCACCGACTTCGGCATGCCCTTCGGCGGGACGAAGGAACGCCTGACGCAGATGCGCGAGACCATCGAGCTGCTGAAGCGCATGTGGGGCGACGAGGAAAGCGTGACGCTGGACGGCGACTTCGTGCGGGCGCAGGACCTGGTGACGGAGCCGAAACCGCCGCGCAGGCCGCCGATCCTGATCGGCGGCAGCGGCGAGCAGGTCACCCTGCGCCTGGTGGCGCGCGAGGCGGACATCTGGAACAACCCCGCAGGCGGGCACGGCGCGCTGGAGCAGAAGATCGGCGTGCTGCGTCAGCGCTGCGAGGAGGCAGACCGAGACCCGGCCGAGGTCACGATCTCCCAGCAATGCCTCGTCACGCTCGCTCCGGACGAGGAGTCTCTGGCGCCGGCGGTGGAGCGCGCACAGCGCATCTTCGGCGGCCACATGGGCGACCCGACCGGCCCGCTGGCGTTGACCGGAACATCGGAGCGCGTCGCGGAGCAGATTCAGAAGCACCTCGACCTTGGTTGCACGATGTTCATGATGGAGTTCTTCGGGCGCGATCCGAGGGAGCCGGCACAGGCCTTCGCGGAGACCGTCATCCCGCAGTTCCGGTAGCCGCCGGCCGAAGCGCCTGTCTCCCCGCACCGCCTGTCTCGCCGCACCGCCTGTCTCGCCGCACCGGGCCGTGCCTCTCGGCGCCTCGCCACGGCGGTGCGGGGCGGGCGTGACGCGCTCGGGCAGCCGCGTGCCGCCGTCGCGCGTTTCGAACGGGGGACGAGTCGGTTTCGGAGTGCGATGCAGGGTCCGCTGGGGGTGTCTGGCCGGCGCAGGGGGCCGCACATAGCAAACGACGCACCCCTGAGTACCCAGGAAGTGCGCCGCTCTGAGTCAAGGTTGGAAACTGCCTGCCACCGCCGCCCAGCAGTCCGGCTTGTGATGGCACCCCCGCTTGACCTGAGCAGACTGTAGCGAGCGCCGCAGGGCCTGAGTAGCGACTTGCGAACAATGTCACCCACGAACAACGAACGTTATGCACACACTCCGTGGATGGTTCCCGGGCGAGGCCTGCTCCGCAGGTTCGGACGGCGCCGCCGGGCACTCACCATCTCTAGGCGGGCGACGCGCTACCGTCCGAGCGGCTACGCTTCGCCTGACCGCGGTGATCAAAGGCCGCGATGGCGACGGCCGAGCCTGCGGCGGGAGCGCGTCATGGATGCGACCGAGGTGACCAAGGTGACCGAACAGCCGGCCGGGGGCGGCGATCATGCGCAAGTCTTCCGCGACGCCCCGCTGCTGGCCAACGTCGACGAACAGGACGTGCGCGCGCTGGCCGAGATGGGCGAGGCTCGCCAGTTTGTCGCGGGCCAGTCGATCTTCACTCAGGGCGATCCGGGCGATGCCCTCTACACGATCGTGCAGGGCAGCGTTCGCATCGTCGTCGTCTCGTCCACCGGCCGGGAAGCGACGCTGGCGACGCTGGCCCGGGGCGACTCGCTGGGCGAACTCGCGCTGCTGGACGGGCAGCCGAGGTCGGCGTCCGCCATCGCCACCGAGCCGACGACGACGCTGCGCGTCGCCCGAGCGGACTTCCGGCGCTGGCTGCTGGAGCGTCCCCGGGCCGGCGTGGCGATGCTGGAGACGCTGGGGCTGCGGCTGCGTCGCACAAACGACGCGGTGACGGACCTCAGCTTCCTGGAACTGCCGCAGCGCATTGCCAAGCGGTTGCTGGTGCTGGCCGAGATGGCGGGCGGGGCGGTCGACGGGCGCGAGGTCCGCGTCACGCAGGCGGCGCTCGCCTCCATGGTGGGCTCCAGCCGCGAGGCGGTGAAACAAGCACCTGAACCACTTCGAAGAGGCCGGCTGGGTCGGTCTCCGTCGCGGCGTCGTCGCCATACTCGACGCTGCGGCCCTGGAGCAGCAGCTCTAGCGCCGGCATCTACCCGCCTTCGGGCGGACCTCTGGCGCTCCTTCGCGACGCTCTCGCATGCGCGCGCCCGGCCGGGGTTGCGGCCCGGGCGGCGAATTGTGGTAGATTCGCTCCTGCGAATCTTCGCAATAACGGACGGAGGCTCCTCCCGTGAGCTGCGAATCGGACATCGAGCAGGCGCTGCGCGAGAGTGGCCGCCGCTTTACGATGCAGCGCTCGAAGATCCTGACCGCGCTCCGCCACGGGGGTGGGCACCGCACGGCCGATGACATCTTCGAGCGGGTGCGGGCCGAAGACCCGCACGCCGGCATCTCGCGCTCGACGGTCTACCGCACGCTCGAGACGCTGATGCAAATGCAGCTTGTCTCGGAGCTGCCCGGCGCCGGCACCTCGACGTACGAGTGGACGGATCGCGACGCGCCCCATCATCACCTTGTCTGCCGTCAGTGCGGTGCGGCCACCGAGATCGAAGTCCCGGCGCTGACCGAGATCGAATCGGAGATCCGCGCACGCACCGGATTCGAACCGGACATTCACCACTTGGGGATCACCGGCCTCTGCGCCAGTTGCAGGAGTTAGGCGCGCGCCGACGAGCCGAGGAAGGGAGGGACGTGAGCATTGAATTCGCACTGATCGGCACCGGCCTCGGGCTCGGGCTGCGCCACGGCGTGGACTGGGACCACATCGCCGCGATCACGGATGTCACCGGCACTCAGCCCGAGCGCGCCAAGGCGATGCGGCTGGGCGCCCTCTACGCGCTCGGCCACGCCACGGTGGTCGTGCTGCTCGGTCTCGCCGCGCTCTGGGCCGGCTCGACGCTACCCGACTCGATGGACGCCGCGATGGAGGCGGTCGTCGGCGCGACGCTGCTCTCACTCGGACTGTGGCTGACCTACTCGCTACTGCGCGACGGGTCGAACTTCCAGCTGCGCAGCCGCTGGATGCTCGTCTTTGCCGCGGTGCGCCGGCTGGGCCGGGTGATCGACACGCGCCTGACGGGCCGGGTGCAC
>JASLOV010000122.1 GCA_030745285.1 Dehalococcoidia bacterium
GGCGGCGGCGACGGTGCCACCGCAGGGCTCGTACGTCGAGCGCCACGTCCCGTACTGGCCGTCCCGCACGTAGCGCACCTGCGCCGCCAGCGATACCGGTGCGGTCGTCGGCACGGCGTAGAGCACCAGCTCCTCGTCCGCGCTCACGTCGATGCCCTGCGCCTTCGCACCCGGTACCCAGTCGGCGGCCGACCGGAACGGCGGCACCAGGCGGAAGACGCCGGATGGCTCGTTCACCGTCACGTAGACGGCCTCGTTGTCGGCCACGCTGAAGGCGACGACCTGGGCCGGCCAGCCAGAGAGAATCGAGGAGCTCATCAGCTCCCACTCCCTTTCGACGCGCCGGAACATCCGCCACTCGAAGACACCATCGCTCACCAGCAGGTAGATGCGGCCGTTGCTGGTCACGTCGACATCCATGATCACGGAGCCGATGTCGTCGATGCCCTCAAGGTTCAGCCGTTTCGCCTCTCCATCGAGCCCGATGCTCCAGAGTTCAAACCGCCCCTGGCTGGTGACGAAGGCCGTGCCGTCGTGCGCGGAGACGAACGTCGGCCGCTGCACGGCCGCGAACCGCGGCTCCTCGAATGAGAGCGAGCGACCGGAGAGCGCGGCGCTGGCCAGCGAGCCGGCCGCTCCCGATCCGCCCAGCCCCGACCCGCTCAGCAGCGTGCGCTCCACCAGCACGTTGCCATCGACGTCCTGAACAATCACGTAGGTGAGCGACGGCGACGGCACCTCTACGATACGGACTTCGCCGCCGTCCTCACCACGCAGCTCGTCGAGGCCGGGGATGACGGACGGCTCGACGAAGGCAACCACGAGCGCGGTGTTGATCAGCGTGACGATGATGCCGGTCAAGAACCATCGGGCAGAGTTGTCCACGGGCACCCCACAGGGCAACGCTAGGGGGCAACGTTCACGTACGCGTCAGCCCACGCGGACTCTAGGCAGTGCACTGGCCGGTGTCTAGCGGGCAGCCTTTCAGTGGCCGTCGTTCAGTCTGCCGCGACCGAAAGCAGGTGGCGTCCGAACGCCCTCAACGACTCCACGTCGTTCGCGGGCAAGAAGTCGTCGCAGTAGGGCAGCGCCGCCGCCATGCCCTCGCACAGCGGCTCATAGCCGGCGTGGCCGAGCAGCGGGTTGAGCCAGATAACGCGCTTCGCCCGACGCTGCAGGCGCTGCATCTCCAACCCAACCAGCTCCGCGTCACCGCGGTCCCAGCCATCCGACAGCACGATCACCACGGTGCGCCGGTGCACCCGTTCCGCGGCATGCGACTGGTTGAAGACCCGCAGCGATTCGCCGATCTGCGTGCCACTGCTCCACCCGTCGACGCTCTCCTCCAGCAGCCGCAACGCCGCGCTGAAGCTGCGCGCACGCAACATCGCCGTCACCTCGAACAGCCGAGTCGAGAACACGAAGGTCGAGACCCCGCGCAGTTCCTGCTGCAGCCCGTAGACGAACTGCACGAGGAACTCAGAGTAGAGGTCCATCGAGCCGCTGACGTCCGCCAGCAGCACCACATCCGTGCGCCGTTCGCGGCGGCGCTGCCGCACCAGCTCGTGCAGCTCACCGCCCCGCCGGGCCGCCCGCCGCAGCGAGTGCCGGAGGTCCAGCGTGCGACCGTGACGGGCGGTGCGACGGCGGCGCGATTCGGCCGTGCGCAGTTGCGGCGCGAGCTGCTGGATCAGCCGCCGCACGCGCTGCAGGTCACCGCCCCTCAGGCCAGCGAAGTCCTGTTTCGTGACCAGGTCCGCCTCGCTGTAAGCGTGGGGTTGCCCCGCCCCACCATCCGCGGAAGCCCCAGCATAGAGATCGCCCGCCGCCGCCCGCCGCAGTTCCAGCGCCGCCGGGCCGCTGCTGCGACCACGCCCGCCGCTGCCATCGGGCGACGGCATCGGCGTAGGCTCCGGCATCGGCACCGCCGACCAGAAGACGCTGAACAGCGCGTCGAACAGCGGCCGCTGCTCGATGTTCGAGACGAGGGTCGCCGCCAGCGCCGCCTCGACATCGTCGCGACGGAGCAGATCGACCCGCTCCAGCGCTCGCGCCGCTTCCACGGCGCGGCCGGTCGTGACCGGCAGGCCGCCCTCGCGCAGCAGTGCCGCGAAGGCCAGCACATTCTCCGCCAGCGCACCGCGGCGGGCGCCGGGCGCCTCTGCGGCGAAAGCGGTGAGCGCACCATCGTCGGCCGTCAGCGGAGTCATCGCAGTGTTACCTGCCCCGGAGCGCCGTCAGAGCGCCGTGTTGATGTCGACCTGGTCGAGCACCGCAACGAGGTTGTCCGAGCGAAAGCGCTCGACGTCATCGTGGTACTTGAAGATGCAGCCGATCGTCTCGCCGACGGTCTCCTCGTCCAGCTCGTCGCGGTGCAGCGCGACCAGCGCCAGCCCCCAGTCGATCGTCTCCGCCACGCCCGGCTTCTTGTAGAAGTCGCGTTCGCGCAGCAACTGCATGAAGCCGCACACCTGCACCGCCAGGTGCTCGTCGATGCCCGGCACACGGGTGCGCAGGATCTCGTACTCGCGATCGAACTGCGGATAGGGCAGCCAGAGGTAGAGGCAGCGCCGTTTCAGCGCGTCGTGCAGCTCGCGCGTGCGGTTGGAAGTGAGCACGACCAGTGGTCGCTGGCGGGCGCTCAGCGTGCCCAGCTCCGGCACCGTGATCTGGAAGTCGGAGAGTACCTCCAGCAGGAACGCCTCAAACTCCTCATCGGCACGATCGACCTCGTCGATCAGCAGCACCGGCGGCACCTCGTCCTCGGAGAGGATGGCGTCGAGCAGCGGACGCCGCACGAGGAACGACTCGGAGAACAGCTCCCGCTCCAGCGTCGAGCGACCCTCTGCGTCGCCGCCGGCGGCGTCGGCCAACCGGATGTGAAGCAACTGGCGCGGGTAGTTCCACTCGTACAACGCCTGCGAGGCGTCAATGCCCTCGTAGCACTGCAGGCGGATCAGACGAGCGCCGAGGCTCTCCGCCAGCGCCTTCGCCAGCTCGGTCTTGCCGACCCCTGCCTCCCCCTCCAGGAGCAGCGGTTTCTCCAGCGCCTGCGCCAGGAAGACCGTCGTCGCCAGCTCGCGGTCGGCGATGTAGTCGACGGCGGCAAGACGCTCGGTCACGTCCTCGATTGACTGGAATGGGGTCACAGGCTGGCTGTCACAGGGTGGCCGTCACAGGCAAGCGCTGCGGTTCGACGGCCGCGCTAACCGGAGACCCGCTCGAGGAAGACGTCCATCACGCCGCCGCAGATCTTGTCGTCGCCGTCGACCGGCTCGGTGAGGTCGACGGTCATCAGGCGAGGTTTGCCGTCGCCCATCGTGTCCATCGCCTCCTGCCAGACCTCGGCTTCGCCGCAGCCGCCGCCGATCGTGCCCGTGAAGGTGCCGTCCGGGCGCAGCAGCATCAGCGCACCCGCCTTGCGGGGCGTGGAGCCCCGTGTCTCGGCGACGGTGGCCAGCACGCGCCGCTCGCCGACCTGCTGGGCTTCACGAATCTCGGCGAAGAGCTCTCGGGACATATCGTTCCGTTCAGAGGCTGCCGTTCGGGCGGACAGCGACACTCCTGCATTCTAGCAACCGCCGGCAACCCGTGCCGCTCGCCCGACGGTGCCACCCCGGCCAAGCTCGATCGCGGCGCCCCGCCGGGGAGAGATCCAGGAGCGCGGCCGGTGCGTAACTACTGCGAGACCCATAGCGTAAGGGCCAGGCAAGCCTGACCCTTACGCCCCAGAGGGAACTGGCATCTGAGCGGCGCCCGCTACATTCAGCGGTCGCCGTTTTCGTATTCTAGCACAACGCACCGCCGGTCCGACTGAAGCGGCAACACTCCCAACCTGAATTCTGGCTGCCAAGTTCCGAACCCGATACAGGTTCGTGCAGATTCAGTGGAACTTCGGCATTCAGCGCAGTTCACTGATCGCGCAGTGCCTGCCGTAGCTCTTCCATTCGTCCGCCGCCACCGCCTCGCCGCACGAGCACGACTTCCGAGAGGATTGAGAGCGCGATTTCCTCCGGCGTTTCAGCGCCGATATCGATGCCGATCGGCGTGTGAACCGCCTCCAGCAGCTCGCGGCTGACGCCCTCCCCGATCAGGTCTTCGAGCACGGTGCGCACCCGTCGCCGGCTGCCGATCATGCCGACGTACGCCGCCCCCCGCTCCACCACATGCCGCAGCGCCTGCTCGTCCTGCTGGTGCCCGCGCGAGACCAGCACGACGTAGTCCGAGGCGTCGAACGTCATCGCGTCGAGCCCCTCGCCGAGATCGCCGGCGTAGACGTCGTCCGCCATCGCGAAGCGTTCTTCGCTCGCAAACTCCTCGCGGTCGTCCAGCACGGAGATCTCGAACCCGAGCAACGCGGCGATCTGCGCCAGCGCGTAGCCGATGTGCCCGCCACCGACGATCACGAGCCGCGCCGGCGACTCGAAGAGCTGCACCAGCACCTGGGCGTCGCCCTCGGACGCCTGCGAACGCCGCTCGGTCGCACGCCCGGCGGAGACCCACAACGTCTCCGCGATGATGCGCGGCGCCGTCCGCAACTGCTCGACGGCCGCCGCTGCGACCACGCCATCGAGCGCCGCCGCGATCGAACCGAGCGTGCTGCCGTCCGTCCGCACCAGCATCTTCGCGCCCGCCTCGACCCCGTCGCCCGAGGCCTCGCCCGGGTCGGTCACGGTGGCGACGGCGACCGCCTCCCCGCCGTCCAGCGCGCGCTCGACTTCGACGGTGATCGCGGTCCGCTCGGATTGGTCCCTCATCAGCGCCTCCCCGCGGATCATATCCGCCCCGTCATCCCGGCCGGCGCGGCGTAGTGCCTGGCCCGTCCGATCAGACGTTGAACAGCACGTTGATCACGTCGCCATCCTGCACCTCGTACGTCTTACCTTCCGTGCGCAGGCGCCCCTGCGAGCGCATGTTGGCGTACGAGCCCGCATCCAGCAGGTCCTGCCAGCCGGCAACCTCCGCGCGGATGAACCCGCGCTCGATGTCGGAATGGACTCGCCCGGCGGCGGCCAACGCTGACTCGCCCCGCGGCAGCGCCCACGCGCGGCACTCGGTGTCGCCGGCCGTGAAGAACGTGATCAGACCCAGCGCCTCGTAGGCGGTGCGGATCGCGCGGTCGAGCGGCGGTTGCCCCTCCAGCCCCAACCCCGCGCGAAACTCCGCGGCCTCCTCCGGCTCCAGGCTCGCCACCTCCGCCTCCAGCCGCGCGCAGAGCGCGACCGCCGGGGCGTTCTGCGCGGAGCCCGCGGCATCGAACGCCGCTTCCAGCTCCGCACCGCGGCCGACGTCATCCTCGCCGATGTTCAGCACCGGCAGCAGCGGCACCCGTGTCACGAACTGGTACTGGGCAAGCTGCCGGCGCTCGTCGTCATCGAGCGCGATCGCCCGCACCGGCGTGCCGCCTTCCAGCTGCTGTCGCAGTCGCAGCAGCAGGGTGCGGTCCCGCGCCAGCGCTCCGCGCTCGGCCGCGCGCACGGAGCGCTCCTCCGCCGCGATGCGCTCCAACCGCCGCTCGATCAGCGCCAGGTCGACGAACGCCAGCTCGAGGTCGAGCGACTCGAGGTCACGGGCGGCGTCGACGCTCTCCAGCGGATGCGGCACCGCCGGGTCCTCGAACCCCCGCACCACGTGCACCAGCGCGTCCATGCCGGCCAGCTCCGCCAGGAACTGCGCGCCCGGGGCGCCCGCGCCAAACCCGGCCGGGTAGTCGACCCAGCGCACCTCTGCGTACGTCTTCTTCTTCGGCTGCACGATCTGGGCGACCGCATCCAGCCGCGGGTCGGGCACATGCGCGACGCCGACGTTCGGCTTGCCGCCTGCGAAGCCGCCGACGGCGACCGAGCGGCCGGTCACCGCGTTGAAGAACAAGGTCTTGCCCGACCGTTCCAGTCCGATGATGCCCAGGTCGACCACGGCTCCTCCGGAAGCCTGACTGCCGGGAGCGTGGAGGCGATGGCAGCCAGCCTAGCCGCCCTCGCTGCCGATCTCACTGATCCCGACCTTGCTCTGCCCGAACGGGCATCGTTGCAGCAGCTCGCACTCCTCGCAACGAGGGCGCGAACGCCAGCAGCGCTCCTGGCCGTGCCGCACGATCAGCGCGTGCCACTCGTTCAGGCGCTCCACGTCCGGCCCCACCTTCGCCATGAAGTGGTCGCGGTAGACGTCGTAGCGGCGATCGCCCGGCGCCATGTCCAGCCGCTCGAACAGCCGGTACGAGTACGCGTCCACGACGAACGTCGGCTCCCGCGCCGCGTAGAGCAGCATCGCGTCCGCCGTCTCCGGCCCGATGCCCCACACCGCCAGCAGCCGCTCCCGCACCTCATCCATCTCGCCAGCGAACAGCGAGTCGAACGAACCGCCGTACTCTTCGACGACCGTGGCGGCGAACTCCTTCAGTTTGCGAGCCTTCACGTTGTAGTGGCCGGAGGGCCGTACCAGGTCGGCCAGCGCGTCCTGCGGCAGCTCCAGTATCGCCTCGCAACTGAAGGCTTCCGCGCCGCGCAGGTTGTCCAGCGCCGCTGCTGCCGTCACCCACGCCGTATTCTGCGTAAGGATCGCGCCCAGGCAGATCTCCAGCACGCCGCCGTCCACCGCGCTACGGTCTCGCGGCCACCACTGCTGCGGCCCGTGCATCGCGAGCAGCGAGCCGTAGACCGCGTCGATCTGCCCCTTCGTCGGCGCTGGACGCAGCGGCGAGCGCCGCCCGTCCCTGCCGGTGCGGCCCGGCTGGAGCCGTCCGCCCACTAGCTCACCCCCACTGCCGCTGGCCCTGCCACCACTAACCCTGCGCCCAGCCGGGGATCGTCGCGTCCGGCTCTGCGTCGTAGTGCGCGACGTAGGGCTTCACGTCCAGCACCGGCGTACCGGCGATCAGGTCGA
The DNA here is from genome assembly GCA_030745285.1 of Dehalococcoidia bacterium. Lineage (GTDB taxonomy): Bacteria > Chloroflexota > Dehalococcoidia > UBA2979 > UBA2979 > SHYR01. The sequence continues at coordinate 6,883 of JASLOV010000122.1, forward strand.
GCCCCCGCACGCGCAGGGTCGCGCCATCCACCGCCAGCAGCTCGCAGACGGTGACGGAGAGCGGATTGGGTCGAGGACCGCGCAGCGCCAGCGCCCCCTGCAGCGGCAAGCGCTCGTCGCCAGCCGGGTGCGATTGGCGGCGATCGTTGAGCTCGCCGGGGATGCGATCGAGCCAGCCGACCACGATCACGTGCGAGTAGCCGTCCAGCCCGAGCAGCGCACCGGCAAGCTCCTCGTGCAGTTCGATGGTGCTCTCCACGCCCGCCCAATCGACGCGCGCGACGTCTGATTTGCCGCTGATCACGCGGCCGATCGGGACGATATCGAGCGATTCCACGCCCTCCATGTTACGTACACTGGCAGGTTCACGGTCCGGGATTTTCAAAGAGGCTTGAATTTGCCATCATCCGAGAGTATGAGCGATATACCATGCCGTGCGGCGGCCGATAAATCCCCAATCTCCCGCTGTCTTCACCTGTTTCCCTTACCATGACGGACCAACGCCGTCTCAGGACGCTGATCGGCCTGTTTCCTGGGGTCGTTTGTGCTAGAATGTACAGGTAGCGGAGATGGCTCGGACTGTCCCCGTCGTGACCCGCTTTCCTCCCCGGAAACGGACGCTGCGACCGGCATGACGGGCCGCAGTGGCTGACCACATTCGCGACCCTGTCCGGTTGCAGGCACACACATCCAGCCCCGACGACAAGCGAGGACTGATGGCGACCACGGCGAAGCCCCGCAAGACCGCCTCGAAGGCGAAGAAGGGCGAGAAGAAGCCCGCCGCGAGAGCGAAAGCATCGAAGACTCGCCCCGCCTCCCGTTCCGCTCCCTCCAACGGCAAGCGCGGCAACGGCAAGCGTGCCAATGGCGGCTCGAACGGCTATACCGCCGCCGACATCCAGGTGCTCGAGGGGCTGGAGGCGGTCAAACGCCGCCCCGGCATGTACATCGGCTCCACCGATGAGCGTGGACTCCACCACCTCATCTACGAGGTCGTCGACAACGCCATCGACGAGGCCATGGCCGGGCGCTGCGACTTCATCGACATCATCATCGAGGCCGACGGCCACGTCTCCGTGCGTGACAACGGCGCGGGCATCCCGGTCGGCAAGCACGAGAAGACCGGGGTCTCCGCCGTCGAGACCGTGCTGACGACGCTCCACGCCGGCGGCAAGTTCGGCCAGGGCGGCGGCTACAAGGTCTCTGGCGGACTGCACGGCGTCGGCGTCTCCGTCGTCAACGCGCTTTCCGAGGAACTGGAGGTCACCGTCGACACCAGCGGCGGGCGCTACCAGCAGGCCTACAGCCGCGGAGCGCCGCGCGCGAAGCTCGCCAAGGTGCGCGGCGCCAAGCCCGATGGCACCGGCACCACCATCCGCTTCCTGCCGGACTCCAAGGTCTTCGAGACGCTCGAATACAGCTTCAGCGAACTCGCCTCCCGCTTCCGCGAGATGGCCTACCTCACCAAGGGCGTGCGTATCCACTTCCTGGACGAGCGCGACCGCACCTTCGAAGGCGGCCGCGAGCGCTCCTTCTTCTTCGACTCCGGCGTCGAGGCCTTCGTGCGCAGCCTCAACCGCGGTCGCGGTGCGATGCAGGCCAGCCCGATCTACATGCAGGAGGACCGCGCCGATACCTTCGTCGAGGTCGCGCTGCAGTACAACTCGACCTTCGCCGAATCGACCTACTCCTTCGCCAACTGCATCAAGACCATCGACGGCGGCAGTCACCTCACCGGCTTCCGCTCCGCCCTCACCCGCGCCCTCAACGAGTACGCGCGCAAGGCCAAGCTGCTGAAGGACGACGACCCTAAACTCAGCGGCGACGACACCCGCGAAGGCCTCACCGCCGTGATCTCCGTCAAGCTCCCGGACCCCCAGTTCGAGGGCCAGACCAAGACCCGTCTCGGCAACCCCGAGATCAAGGGCATCGTCGAATCGGTGGTGGCGACCGGCCTCGCCCAGCACCTCGAAGAGAACCCCTCGATCGGCCGGCGCATCGTCGAGAAGGCGGTCACCGCCTCGCGCGCCCGGGAGGCCGCCCGCAAGGC
>JASLOV010000123.1 GCA_030745285.1 Dehalococcoidia bacterium
CGACTCGCTGAGGTGCCCGATGGCGTTCATGATGCGACGCTCTTCGTCGTCGCGGTGCTGGCCCAGCCGCAGCCGCGCCGCCGTCACGTCCGACTCCGCCGAGAGCAGGCGCATCGCCAGCTGGTCGCCGGACATCTCCAGCGAGAAGTGGGCGACGACGGCCTGCTGGCCGACGGCGGCGTTGCGCGCCAGGTTGAGCAGCAGCGCCGTCTTGCCGACGCCGGTGCGCGCCGCCAGCACGATCAGGTCGCCGCGCTTGAATCCGCCGAGCACGGTGTCCAGGTCCATGAAGCCGGAGCGCACGTCCAGGGCGGCGCTCTCCGCGTCCTCGCCCGGGTCCTCCATGAACTCCTCGAGCAGATCACGAAGCTGCTTGAAGTCCCCGGAGGACTCCGCCCCGCGAATGCCCAGCAGCAACTCCTCGGCGCGGGCGATCACCGTCTTCTGCTCCGGCCCGCCCTCGTAGGCGAGGCGCGCGATCTCGCCGGCGGCGTTGATCAGCCTTCGGTAGAGCGCATCGCGAGCGATGATGCGGGCGTGCGCCTCCACGCCGACGGCGGTGAAGTACTTGCCGGCAACCTCGGTGAGATAGGGCTCGCCTCCGGCGGCGTCCAGCCGGCCGGTGCGCTCCAGCTCATGGGCGAGCGTGGGGACCGTGACCGGCTCGCCGCGTTCGGCGAGGTCCAGCGCGGCCTCGTAGCACCAGGCGTTCTGTTCGCGGAAGAAGTCGGACGGCTTGAGGATGGGGACGACGCGGGCATAGCTGTCGTCATCGAGCAGGAGGGCGGCGATCACCGCCTCTTCAGCGGCGACATCATGCGGCGGCAGTCCGGTCGGAGTGCGGCCAGCGGACCGGTCGTCGGGCCGAAGCTGCGCCGGCCGGTTCTCGGTGACCAAGGCCGCGGCCTAGGAGGTTTCGGCCTCCTCCGTCGCTTCACCAGAAGCGAGGCTGCCGTCGGCAGAATCGTCGGAGGCGTCGGAGGCGGGCACGTCGGAAGGATCTTTGCCCGGCTCCGGCACGTCATCGGTATCGGTGCCGTCGGTCTCTTCCACCGTCAATTCCATGGCCACCACTACCGGCTCCTCGGGAGGATTCAGCAGTAGCTCGACCGCCGCCTCTACGCCTTCCGGCGCCCCGGCGTCGACCACGGCCACAGTCACGTCCGTCGTAATGTTCCGCGAAAGACGGACGGGAACGGTCTGGAGCCCAACGGTCCGGATTACCTCGGGTAGCAGTACGCGACGCCTGTCCAGCTCTTCGCCGAGAATCTCCCCAGCCTTCTCAGCGATGTCAACGTTAGTGACGGAGCCGTACAGACGTCCCTGCTCTCCCACCCTGACAGCCATGACGAGCGTCGCACCTTCAAGCTTGCCGACAAGCTGGTGCGCTTGCTCGTCCTCGACCCGCTGCCGCTCCTCCTCAATAACCGCGAGCTCTTCAGCCCGCTTGAGCAGGTGCGGAGTCGCCGGTGCGGCAAAGCCGCGCGGCAACAGGAAATTCCGGGCATAGCCATTGGCGACATCGCGGATCTCACCCATGGCACCGGAACCCTCAACGGTCTCCAGAAACACGACCTTCACGGTAGGAAACCTTTCGGCGTGTCGGAGCCGGGACACCGCCATCATGGGCGGGCGGCCCGCTCCTCAGCCTGCACTTATCAAGAGCACTGTCCGAAACCGATGGGCAGTCAGGGCCCGTCGGCTCCGCGGATCTGTGGATACGCTTTTCGCCGGCTGTGAACCGGAAGATCAGCGTAGCCGCGCGCGCCCGCGAGGTGCAATCTGGAAGCGCACCACCCTTCGGCGCCCACTCCAGCAGTCACCACCGATCGTAGAACGGGCGTTCTCTGTTTGTCAAACGCATGTTCTATACTTGACTCGATAGCGCCATCCGCACTCGTCCGAGGATGTCCGCGTAGTCGACCGCCACCGTCCGCTCCAGGTCGAGCGGCACGAGGCTGGGCTGCCGTTCACGAGCACGAGGGCTGGTTCGAGCGCAGGCCGGACAATCGCATCGGCTACCTCGCCAGCGCACGCTCCAGCGCACCGTCGTAGGCGTCGCGCGCCGCATCGAGCGCGAGGTCGACCGGGCCCAGGCGGATGCGATCGCCGCCCCCTCCGGACCCCGCCGTGCCGAGCACGGTCGCCGGCACGCCGGCCTCCGCCGCCAGTTCGAGCAGGGCGTCCGCGTCCGTCGAGCTCTGCACCACGACAACGAACCGCGACTGCACCTCCCCGAAGAGCGCGGCATCGAGGCGGGCGCCGGGGCCCGGACCGAAGTCGAGCTCGGCGACGCCCTCGAACCCGACATCCCCAGCCAGGCAGCTCTCCGCCACCGTCACCGCCAGCCCGCCGTCCGCGCAGTCGTGGGCGGCAGTGAGCAGGCCTCGCCCGTGGGCGTCGAGCACGAGTTGCTGCACGCGCACCTCAAGGTCGAGGTCAATCTCGGGCCGCCCAGCCAGGCGGCCGAGCAGGCCGGCCAGGTACTCGCTGCCCGCCAGCGCCGACGCGGGCTGGGCAGGCGAGGCGCCGAGCAGGACGGCGGTGTCGCCGCTGCCGAACGCCGGGGTGAGGTGGCGTTCGACGTCGTCGATCACACCGAGCATGCCGACGGCCGGGGTCGGCATCACGGCGCCGTCCGGGGTCTCGTTGTAGAGCGAGGCGTTGCCGGAGACGACGGGCGTGCCGAGCGCCTCGCAGGCCTCGGAGAGGCCGATGATCGACTGCTCCAGCTCGTAGGCGACGTCCGGCTTCTCCGGGTTGCCGAAGTTGAGGCAGTCCGTGATCGCGGCCGGCGTCGCGCCCGTGGCGACGACGTTGCGGGCGGCCTCCGCCACCGCGATCTGCGCGCCGATGCGCGGCTCCAACGCGACCAGCCGGCCGTTGCCGTCGGTGGCGACGGCGAAGCCGCGCCGCGCGCCCGATCGGTCACCATCCCCATCGGGGGGGAGCGCGACGACGGCGGCGTCGCCGCCCGGCCGCACCACCGTCTGGTTCAGCACCTGGTGGTCGTACTGGCGATAGATCCACCGGCGGCTGCCGATGTTCTCGGAGCCGAGCAGCGTCAGCAGCGCCGCCGTCGCTGCGGCCCCGTCCGCGACATCGGCGATGGCATCGAGGTCCTCTGCCTGGGCGCGGTCGAGCGAGGCCGGACGCTCCGCTTCCGGCGGGTAGCGGGGAGCATCAATCAGCACGTCGACGCGGATGCGGGCCACCTCGCGGTCGCCATCGACGATCGTGGCCATGCCGTCGTCAGTGACCTGCCCGATCACGTCGGCGTGCAGCTCCCAGCGCCGGAACAGCGCTATCACGTCATCGAGGTGTTCGCGCTTCGGGATCACGAGCATGCGTTCCTGCGACTCGGAGAGCATGACGTCGTAGGCCGACATCTCGCGCTCGCGCCGCGGCACCAGCGCGACATCGATCTCGATGCCGGTGCCTGCCCGGGCCGCCGATTCCACCGCGCTCGATGTCAGCCCGGCCGCGCCGAGGTCCTGGAGCCCCTCGATCCAATCGCCGTGTTGTTCGGCCAGCTCGACACAGGCCTCCATCAACAGCTTCTCCGTGAAGGGGTCGCCCACCTGCACCGCCGGGCGGCGGTCGCCCGAGCCCTCGTCCAGCTCGACCGAGGCGAAGGTGGCGCCGTGAATGCCGTCGCGGCCGGTGTCCGCGCCCACCAGCAGCAGCGGGTTGCCGGGTCCGCCCGCCTGCGCCGAGAGCAGGTGCTCGATGCGGCCGACACCGACGCACATCGCGTTTACCAGCGGGTTGCCGCTGTAGGAGGCGTCGAACTGCACCTCGCCGCCGACCGTGGGCACGCCGATGCAGTTGCCGTAGCCGCCGATGCCGCCGACGACGCCGCTGAAGAGGTGACGGTTGTTGGGGTCCGAGAGCGGCCCGAAGCGCAGCGAGTCCAGCAGCGCCACCGGCCGCATGCCCATCGCGAAGATATCGCGCAGGATGCCGCCCACCCCGGTCGCCGCCCCCTGGTAGGGCTCCAGCGCCGACGGGTGATTGTGGGACTCCATCTTGAAGACCGCGCACCAGCCGCCGCCGAGGTCGATCGCGCCGGCGTTCTCCTCGCCGACCTTCGTCAGCACGTACGGGCCTTCGGTCGGGAAGTGATGGAAGAGCGGACGCGAGTGCTTGTAGCCGCAGTGTTCGGACCAGAGCGCCCCCGCCATGCCGAGTTCGACCTCGGTCGGCTCGCGGTCGAGCATGTCGACCAGCCGCTCGTACTCATCACGCGACATCGCCACCATGTCGAGCGTGTGGTCGTCGACGGTCAAGCCGCGCCCCCTTGAGCGCCGCCCCAACCGCGCGAAACAAGGTCATGCTCCAACAAGCTCACCAGGAGCGAGAGGGTCCGGGTGCGGCCATCGACGGCGGTCATCGAGCGCTGGCGCTCCTCGTGCGGGGGGAGAGCGCCAGCGTATCAGCGCGCCGCGTCAGGGGGGAGCAAGGCATGGTACGAGAGCCCGGATCGCCCGCTCACTCGCAGTTCGGGCATGGCTGGAGGGTCACAGGCGCCAGCCCACTCAAGTCGTCCCGGCGCTGCTAGCTCAGAGAGAACGGCGGGTAGCGGTCCGTCTGGAGCATCAAGTAGGCGCTCACGCGTGCCGACCAGCGACCGACGCCCAGGAGGAAGTTGAACGCCCCGCGTGGGAAACGCCCGGTCACCAGGACGGCGAAGATGCAGAACAGCCAGACGAAGCCACCGGCCATCCACAGGAACGCCAGCACGATGAAATGAGGCACCGCCAGCAGCCACTTCACGAGCGGCAGCCAGCGGTTGTATTGCTCCTGCCGCTCCACGTCGTACTCGAGGTGCGGGTAGGCGCCGGCCTCGAGCGAGAACGGCGGATACGGGCCGTCATGGAAGAGCACGTAGGCGTAGACGTTGTAGTTCCAGCGCATCGCGCCGACGACGAGCCGGAAGAGCGACTCCGGGTAGTTGCGAGTGAAGAGAATAACCCAGAAGGCGAAGAACGCCAGTATCTGCACCAAGTCCTGCAGCAGGTTCGCAACGATCAGTTGCGGGATGCCGAGCAGCCAGCGCACGAGGATCAACCAGCGCCCGCTCTCTTCGGGGTAGGCGACATCAAATCTCACCGGGTAGGCGTCAGTAGTGGCAGCGGTCATTGCGTCCTCCATTGATGATCGGGAATCGATCACTCAAGCGAGCAGTACCACGTCTGTCATGGTCCAGACGTCTGACCCACCGACCCGCCCGCCTCAGTACCAGCGCCATAGCCAGTGGCGCTCGAACAGCGACTTGTACCAGAGCCACCAGCGCGAGGGGCCCCGTAGGCTGACCGCCCCGGCGTCCTCCGCGTAGAACTCGCCGGCCGCGTAGGCGGCACGGCCGCCGCCCGTCTCCACGAAGCACGACCCGTGGCCATCGAAGCGGCGCTCCGAGCCGCGCCCGGTGATGCGATGGGCGATGGTGTGCGCCACTGCCTCCGCCTCGCCGTGTGCGAAGACGCCGGCCTTCGGCAGCGGCATGCCGTTCGGCAGCATGATCCCCGCCGCATCGCCGATGCCGAAGACGTTGGCGACGCCCGTCTCCAGCGTCGCCGCATCGACCGCCATCCAGCCCGCCTCGTTCACCAGCAGCGTGCCCTGCAGCGGCGCGGGCGGCACGTGCGCTGGCACCCCCAGCAGCAGGTCGTAGGCGACCCGTTCGCCGTCCGCGAAGACGAGCTCGCTCGCGGCGGCATCGACGGAGCCGAGCGGCGACACGGGGCGGTACTCGATGTCGCGTTCGCGCAGCATCGCCTCGACGCTCTCCCCGACCAGCGGGCCGGCCACCGGCAACGGCGCGGGCTCCGGCGCCGACAACCGCACCACGCAGCGATCGCGCACACCGCGCTTCCGCAGCACGGCGTCGGCGAGCATCGCTGCCTCGTAAGGCGCGGCCGGGCACTTGTACGGCATCGAGGCGACCGCGATCGCCACCGTGCCGCCATCGAAGTCGCGCAGTGCGTCTCGCGCGGTGGCGGCCCCGCCGAGCGTGTAGACGTTGTGCGCCGCCTCGGCGAAGCCGGGCACCGCCTCCGGCGCGAGCGAAGCGCCGAGCGCGACCACGAGCTGATCGTACGAGACGTCCCCCGCGTCCGTTCGCACCACGCCGGCATCCGTGTCCAGCTCGGTGACCGTGGCCGCGGTGACGTCGATGTCGCGGCGTTGCAGGCGGCGCAGGTCGCGCGTGATCGCGCGCGGCTCCCGCCGCCCGTCGAGCACCCGCAGGAACGCAGGCGGAAACGCCACCACCGGGTCGCGCTCGACAATGCGCACGCGGCGCTCGCTCGGCAGCAGCTTTCGCAGGCGGTTGGCGGCGACCACGCCGCCCAGCCCCCCGCCCAGTACCACGACGTCCGCCATCACAACTTCCAATCTGCCCGCAGACCGCGCGGGCCTCCGGCGCGGAGTCTACGCCCCTGCGGTCGCGGCACTGACCCCGCCCAGCGCCGACTCCCAGATGGCGTTGCCGTCAACGCCGCCGAGCAGCGGGTCACAGGCGCGTTCCGGGTGGGGCATCATGCCAAGCACGTTGCCCGCCTCGTTCGTGATGCCGGCGATGTTACGGAGCGAGCCGTTGGGGTTCGCCCCGGCCGTCGCCCGGCCCTCCGCGTCGCAGTAGCGGAAGGCGACGCGGCCGCTGTCCTCCAGCATGTCGAGCGTCGCCTCGTCGGCGTAGTAGTTGCCCTCGCCGTGCGAGACTGGCATGCGCAGCACGCGCCCGGCGGCGATGCCCGCGGTGAACGGCGAGCTGTGCTGCGCCGGCAGCAGGTCGATGTCCTGGCAACGGAACTGCAGCGAGTCGTTGCGCATCAGTACCCCGGGCAGCAGGCCGGCCTCGCACAGCACCTGGAAGCCGTTGCAGATGCCGATCACCAGCCCACCAGCGGCGGCGTGGCTTCTGACGGCCTCCATCACCGGCGAGAAGCGCGCGATCGATCCGCAGCGCAGGTAGTCCCCGTACGAGAACCCGCCCGGCAGCACGACCAGCTCGTCGGCTGCGAATTCGGTCTCGCGGTGCCACACGCGGCGAGAGTCGACGCCCACCCGGCCGAGGGCATAGACGCAGTCGCCATCGCTCCAGGTGCCGGGAAAGACGATCACGGCGGCACGCATCGTGGTCTCCGAGGGAAGGGAGAACGTTCGCCGCGAGTATAGCGAGCGTCCTCGCTAGCCTCGAACGCACACACTCCTACCTGCCCGCTCACTCCCCGGTCGCTCGCCCTGAGCCCATCGAAGGGTCGAGGCGTCGAGTGGCTGAAGCAAGCCGCACGGACGAGGCGTTACGCGTCGTCCTCGGGCGGCTCCGGTGGCCGCACGCCGGCGGCGCTCGCCGTCGCCTCCGGCAGCGTCGTCTCGGGCATCGCCAGCGGCGGACCCTCCGGCACGGAGCCGTCATCGACCTCCGGCTCCGGCGTGGCCGTGCCCGCCGCCCGCCCCGCCAGTTCGCGTTCGGTCGGCTCCGGGTACTCGACGCGGGGATGGTAGACGGCGTTGAGCGACGCGCCGAACGACTCCGCGATCAGGCGCAGGTCTCGTAGTGAGAGATCGCACTCGTCGAACTGCTCCTCCTCGAGCCGTTCGCGGATGATGCCCTCGATCACCTCGCCGATACGCTCATCGGAGTGGTCCGGCGAGGCCCGCACGGCCGCCTCGCACGAGTCCGAGAGCATCACCAGCGCCGCCTCACGCGACTGCGGCTTTGGCCCCGCGTAACGAAAGAGTTCCGGGTCGATCTCGGCGTCGGCCTCCGCCGCCCGCCGGTAGAAGAACGTCACCAACCGCGTGCCGTGATGCTGCGGGATGAACTGCACGACGGCCTCGGGAAGGCCCCCCCGCCGCGCGATCTCTGTACCCCCGTTCACGTGCTGATGGATCACCCTCGTGCTCTGCAGCGGGTCCAGGCCATCGTGCGGGTTCTCACCCTCGCCGACGTTCTCGTAGAAGAACTCGGGACCGACCAGCTTGCCGATGTCGTGGTAGTACGAGCCGATACGCACGAGCAGCGCGTCCGCGCCGATACGGTCGGCCGCCCGTTCGGCGAGGTTGCCGACCAGCACCGAGTGCTGGAAGGTACCGGGCGCCTCGTTCTGCAGGCGTTGCAGCAGCGGGTGACTGAGCTGCGCCAGTTCCATCAGCTCAACGCGGGTGATGATGCCGAATGGGCGGCTGAGCAACACGAATGCGCCGACCGAGATCAACGCCGCCGTGATCCCGCCCACGGCGGCTGCTCCGCCGATCCAGAGCAGGTCGACGGCTCCCCGTTCCGGATCGAGCAGCCAGAAGACCACCAGCGCCGCGCCGGCAGCCAGCGCCGAGGCGACCCCGGCAGCCAGGTACCGCTGCAGGCGGTCGGCACGCGCGGCGACGGCGATGCCCGCCAGCGACGCCGCGACCACGACCAGCCACATCCGCGCCGCTTCCACCTGACCGGTCGCGCCGAAGTCCACCTCCGGTAGGTAGAGCGTCACAAATGCCGTCACCGACGCCAGCGCCACCGTCACCAGCAGCGCCGTCGTGACATCCAGCAGCACCGCCGCGGCGATCGGGGCGGCGGCCAGCGGCACGGCGTACGCCAGGAACTGCCGGTCGAGGTCGGGCAGCAGCAGCGTGAAGGCGAACTTCGATGCCGCCATCGGGACCAGCATCAGCAGCCCGAACAGCACGAGCCGACGGAAGCTGGCCACCGCGCCCGGCTGCACGACGAAGAGGTACCCGCCGCCGGCCACCCCGACCATGCCCGCGATCAGCGCCGTGGCAGCCAGCGTCGACAGGCGCAGCCCGGACGTACGCAACCCGAGTTCGTCGAGCCGTTCGATGTCCTCGGGCTCCAGGATCTCGCCCTCGGTCACGACCGCCCGCCCGCGGGTCACGGTTACCAGCACCGGCGGCCGCGAATCGCGAGCCTTCTCGCGCTCGGCGGCCGTGCGTGCAGCGTCCACCACCTGAGTGGCCACCACGAGCGGATCAGCGAGTTCGCCCAGCGCCAGTGCCTGGTCGTTGCTGAGCAGCGGCGTCAGCAGCCCGCGCACGCGCTGGCGGGCGTCCGCGACGCCGCCGTCGGTGATCGCCACCGCCAGCGTGCGGCCCAGCGCCCCGCGCAGCTCCGCCACCAGGGCCGTCCACTCGCTCTCCGTCACACTTGCAATCACCGCCGCCCCCCGGGCCGAGAGCGACGAGACGCCGCCGATCGCCAGCAACGCCGATTCGCGCGCCGAGGCGGAGAGGCTGCCGTTGGCGCGGACCCGCTCGATCGCCGCCAACTGACGGTTCAGTTCCGCCAGCTGCGCGTCGTGGATGCCGGGATCGTGCACCCGCACGTCCGGGACCGCCGCCGCACTCTGCTCGCGCGCGACGGCCGTGAGCACGGCCGATTCGTAGCTGAGATCCCGCGGCGCGGTCAGTGTGCGCGACGCGGTCGAGCCGACCTCCAGCCGCGTCTCGCCCGGGAACCAGGGGAAGAGCGCACCGAAGAGCGCCAGCGCGAGCAGCACCGCGAACGTCGTGGCGCCGGCCTCGCCGAACCTCGGCTCGCCGTGTTCTCGCCGGGGAGATCGCGTCAACACGGCCCGGACCCTGCGAGCTGCCGCCGGCTCATCAGCCGGTGGCGAGCTGCTCCCGCACGCGCTCGCTGACCAGCCGGCCGTCGGCTCGGCCGGCGACGCGCTCCATCAGCGGCTTCATCACCTTGCCAACGTCGCCCGGGCCCTCCGCGCCGACCTCTGCGATGACGTCCTGTACCAGTGTCGCGACCTCGTCGTCGCTGAGCCCCACCGGCAGGAACGTCGAGATCACGTCGAGTTCTTCCTGTTCGGCCTGCGCCAGGTCCTCGCGGTCGCCCTTGCGATATTCCTCGATGGAGTCGCGGCGCTGCTTCGCCTCGCGCTGGAGCGCGGTCACCGCCTCGTCATCGCTGAGGTCGTGTCCGGCGGCGATGCGCGCGTTCTGCAGGGCCGCCATCAGCAGTCGCATGATGTCGCGACGGCGACCGTCGCGGTTCTTCATTGCGGCGGTCATCTCGGAGCGAATCGTCTCGACGATCGGCAACTCGGCCCTACCCCTCTGGCGGTCCCTTTTTCCGTGCTCGTGGCCGTCGCTCTGGCCGTCCTTCTTGGCGGTCCGGCTCCCCCCGGCCTCGCCGGGGCTGCCTCAGCGTCTGGTGCTGCGCTGTTCGGCTTTCAGTTCAAGCTTGCGGAGCTTGCGGCGACGGGCCGCTTCCTTCTTCTTGCGACGCTCGGACGGCTTCTCGTAGTACTCGTGACGGCGCGCATCGGTGAGGACGCCTTCTGCCTGCACGCGCTTGTTGAAGCGCTTGAGCGCGGCGTCCAGCGATTCTCCCTCTCCGACGTAGACTTCCGGCACGTGCCCCTCCTGGTGGCGAATCGAACAAAACGCGCGCTGGTAGCGCGCGTTGCGGATCGTAGGCGAGCACCGGGAGACCGTCAATCGGCGGCCACCACCGCCCGACGATGCCTGTCGGTTCGCCCCCGCTACGAGCCCCCCAGCACGAACGTACGGCCGCGGTGCGGGGCCGTACAGGTTCGAGGGACACGTCCCGCTCGTCGGATCAGTCGGCGGAAGGCAGCACCTTCGGCTGCAACTCCTCCATCGCGCGAGCGTCGACGTTGAGGTCACATTCGCCCGGCTTGATGCAGAGCACCTCGATGTTCGATTGCTCGTCCTTGTAGCGCTTGCCCAGTGCAACGGCCATCAGTCGCTCCTACAGCTGTTCGAGTTCTTCATCGCCGCAGCGAAGGACGCCCTCGCCACCGCGCGTCACGATGAATTCTGCGCCGCACGACGGACAGCGGTAACGCTTACCTGTCTCTGCTGCCATCTTCGCTCGTCCTCCTCCGCCGGCGGCGCATCGGCACCGGCCTGCTGAACCCGTCGTCTATGGCTCGACCGTCTTGATGAACTCCACGAGCGTGCGAATCTGATCCTCCGTGAGCCCGGCAGCCAGCCATGACGGCATCGCCGTGCCGGGCCGGCCATTCGCAATCGCCTCGAAGTAGAAGTCGTCGGGCTGATCCAGGACGGAGGGAAGCAAGGGCAGACCCAGCCCGGTGATGCCTTCGCGATTCGCCCCATGGCAGCTGGCGCACCTCGCGTTGACGAAGTCCGCCACCGGCACGCCCTGCACGGTCGGCGCCTCGCCCCCGCCATCGGCGGTTCCCGCCGCGGGGGTCGGCGTGGCGGCCGCGCCGGCTCCGGCGAAGGGGTCACGAGACCTGAAGTTGACCAGGTCGGGGATGCTGAACTGCCCGCAGTTCGACTGCGTGAGCGAGAGCGCCGATGAGTCGCTGAAGATGATCTCGCGCCTCCCCTGTTCGTCGAGCCCCGCCTCCTCGTCGACGTGCTCCGCCTCGCGCTCCACCAGGTCCCAGCGACCGTTCGTGATCATGATCACGAGGTTTGTGATTTGCCGGTCCGAGAGCGATCCGCCGAACGCCAGCGACCACTTCGGCATCAGGGTGTTCGTGCGCCCGCAGGCGATGGTGTCAACGAGGAATGTGCGGATGCCTTCGGCGACACCGGCCGAGGTAGCTTTGGCACCGAACTCATTGTGCTCGTTGAGAATCAAGAACGCCGAGCTGTTCAGCTTCGGAGCGAACCCGGCCGGGTCACCCTCCGGCCCCAGCCCCTCGTGACCGTGACAGCCGCGGCAGTTCTGGACGTAGAGCCTGGCGCCACGCTCCGCGTTGCGCTCCGTCACCTCTTCGAGCGCCTCCTCCTGGCGAGTGCTCTCGTTGACGAAGTACGCGCCGACAATGAGCAGCGTGAGGAAGAGCAGGCCGATCATGGCGTTGACCTGCTTGCCAGTGTTCATCTAGCCACCCATCCCGGGAACCTGCGAGAGGTCATATGGCGCGCGTCGGGTTGTCCGGCCCGCCCGCGGTGCGTGTGCCGGTCTGGACCGTGATGTTCCCGGCGGCGTCGACGTCGATCTTCATCGTGTCCATCGAGCGAGGGGCGGGGCCAAAAACCCTCACCCCGGCCTTGGTGAAGGTCGAGCCGTGGCAGGGGCAGCGGAACCAGCCCTTGTCCCCCTCGAAGTTGAAGCCGGAGCGCCAGGGCACCGTGCAGCCGAGGTGCGGGCAACGGTGCCAGAGCGCCAGCAGCCCGTCGCCGCCGTCGCTGCCTCCCGGCCGCGACTCGGACGGGTCGAGATTGACGAGGAAGAACTGCCCGGAGAGGAAGTGCTGCGGGTCGCTACCCTTCGGGAAGTCGGCCAGGTTGCCGCCGGGCACCGGACCGCCGAAGCCCTTGACGTTGCGCGGATAGAAGAAGTCCAGGAAGATCCCGACCCCGCCCAGCAGCGACACTCCGAGTCCGGTCCAGAACGATCCGAGGATGAAGGCCCGCCGTGAGACGTCCGGGTCCACCCGCGACGCCTGCGCACCGGGGACGCCCTGTCCATCGGCCTGCTGCGTGCGACGGGTCGCCAGCGCCCGACGCCAGGTGTCGGACTGCGGCGCGGGCGCCGCCTGGTTGGCGGCTTCCGTGGCTTCGCCAGTCTCGCTCGTCACCCGGATGCTCCCTGTCTCATTGTTCGCTCCTCGGTCGATCGCGGTCGCCGTCAGGAGACGGCAGGCGAGACCTCCCAGAACCAGAACAACTCCATGCCGAGGCCCCGGAAGAATGTACCGAGGATGGTGAGCGTGAGGAATACCGAAATGAATCCGGAGAACTGCACGATCATGTGGTCGCGGCGGGTCTTCGCGATGCCGAGCTTCCAGAGCACCGCTGAGAGGAGCACAGGCAGGCCGATCATCAAGCCGGTCGGGAGCATCTGCTCCACGATCATCGCCGGGATGTTGACGTCGAGGTCAATCGCGGGCAGGCCCAGCAAATCGGTGCGCAGGATCTTGGAGCCCAGCGGCACGGCCTCCCACGACGAGGGCCAGGCGATGTCGTTCTGCAGCGCGCGGGCGTTGCGCAGCCAATTCAGCTTCTCCGGCCAGTCTGCGACGTCCTTGCCGGTGAGCTGAGCCCACAGCACGACGTGCTTCTGACCGTCCCAGATCACCAGCATGAGGGTGCCGACAAAGCCGACGATCGTGCCGATCCACACCATCGTCCAGGCACGAGGCGTCGCCAGCCATTCGCCCTGGCGCTCATTGTCGTTGTCGTAGTACGGGATCGCGCCCAGCGCCACCAGCGCCACCGTCGGCACGACGACGCCCGCCAGCGCCGGATGCATGTGCAGCAGCAGTTCCTGCAGGTTGAGGAAGTACCACGGCGCCTTGGACGGGTTGGGCGTGTGCGCCGGGTTGGCCTGGTCCTGCAGCGGCGCGTTCACCGCGATCGAGAGCAGCGTGAACGTCAGCATGAAGAGTGTCGCCGCGATGAACTCGATGAAGACGAGGTCTGGCCAGACCAGCAGTTCTTCCTCGCGCTGCCGTCGGGCGCGGCCACGGACGGCCGCTGACTGCGCGGTTGGGGTACCGGCGACCATTGTGCCCCCGCCCTAGAGCGGCCGCGCGAGTCCGCCGTCACGACGGATGCGCCAGAAGTGGACGGTCATGAAGATTGCCGCCAGCAGCGGCAGCCCGATCACGTGCAGCGTGTAGAAGCGGATCAGCGCGTTCGGGCCGACATCGAATCCGCCAATCAGGACGAAGCGGTTCGGCTCACCAAGGATGGGGGCGGACCCGACCATGTTCGTGCCCACGGTGATGGCCCAGAACGCCAGCTCGTCCCACGGCAGCAGGTAGCCGGTGAAGGACAGCAGTAGCGTCAGCACCAGCAGCACCACGCCGACCACCCAGTTGAACTCGCGCGGCGGCTTGTACGCGCCGGTATAGAAGACGCGCATCATGTGCATCAGCACCGTCAACACCATGCCGTGCGCCATCCAGCGGTGCATGTTCCGCATCAGCATGCCGAAGCGGACGTCCGTCTCCAGCGCCTGCATGTCGGTGTACGCCCGGTCGATGGACGGCACGTAGTAGAACATCAGCAGCACACCGGTGATCGTCAGCCCCAGGAAGAGGAAGAACGAGAGCCCGCCCAGGCAGAAGGTGTGGGTAATGCGCACGTGCGTGCGGTGGATTCGCGTCGGGTGAAGGTGCAGGAAGACGTTCGTCGCCACGGCCAGCATCTGGTTGCGCGGCGTGTTCGGGTAACCGGAACGGAAGATGGAGCGCCAGAAGTAGCTGTGGAAGACCGCGTCGTACACGCGGTCGGTGACGCTGCGGGACTCAGGACGTTCGGTCGTCGCCATGCGTTACGTTTCCCACCACTTGCCGAGCGCCACCATGATCGCAAGCGAGCCGAGCAGGGTCACGAAGACGCCCACCAGCTCCAGAGCCTCGCCGACTTCGCCGAATATCACCGGGAGCCTCCGAGGCGCTCTCGTCGTAGACATGACAGGCGCTGAACAGGGACGTGACCCGGTTCACAAGCACATTCACAAGCGCGGTCGATGCTAGCCATGACCCCATGTAGCGTCAAGGAACGCGCGGCGGGTTCGGCGGCGGCCCACCGCCCGGATGCGATGGCGGCGGCGGCAGCGGTTCGACACCGTCTTCCGCAGCGTCTTCCGCACCGCCCGGTGCGCCACGCCCGGTACCGGCGCCGGCATCCGCCGCGGCGTCACCTCGCGCGACCGTCGGGATGCCGCCGGCCAGCAGCCGCCACACTCCTTTCAGGTCCTCCAGCGCCGTCGAGACGATGGCGACGCGGCTGTCGGGATCGTCCGTCCACCGCACCGGCACCTCGCGCAGCCGGTAGCCGTTGCGCTGCGCGATCGTCAGCAGCTCCGTGTCAAAGAACCAGGCGCTGTCGCGCACCAGCGGCACGATCGCCCGCAACGCCTCGCGGCTGATCGCCTTGAATCCGCACTGGGCGTCGCTCACCCGCAGCCGCAGGACGGCGTTGAGGATCAGCACGTACCCGCGCGACAGCACCTCCCGCTGCAACCCGCGCTCCGTCTGCGACCGCGGGTGGAGGCGCGTGCCGAACGCCACGTCGACCTGCCCGGCGGCGATCGGGTCGATCAGCTCCGGGATGTGCGCGAGGTCGGTGGCCAGGTCGACGTCCAAGTAGGCGCATATCTCCGCCCGTGACGTCAGCCAGGCCGTCCGCAGCGCGATGCCGCGCCCCTTCACCGGCACGTCGTGCGCGACTACCGCGTCCGGGTGCAACTTCGCCAGGGAGTGCGCGATCGACAGCGTCTCGTCGGTCGAGGCGTTGTTCGCGACCACGATCCGCCACTCGTGCTCGGGGTGCTGCTTGCACCAGTCGAGCACCGCCGTCACGGAGCGGGCGAGCACCCGCTCCTCGTTGTAGACCGGGATCACGAGGTCGACGCTGGCCATCGCGCAGGACCGATCTAGTGGCGGAAGTGGCGGAAGCCGGTGGTGAGCAACGTCACGCCCAGCCGGTTCGCCGCCGCCACCGAGTCTTCGTCGCGGATTGAGCCGCCGGTGTGCATGACGCAGGTCACGCCGTACTCTGCGCAAACCTCGACGGTGTCGGGGAAGGGAATGTACGCGTCCGTCGCCGCTACCGCCCCTCTGGCCGTCTCACCCGCCGCCTCGCCCGAGAGCCGCGCGCTGCCGACGCGGTTCGGCTGCCCCGCCCCCAACCCGACCAGCGTCGCGTCCTTCACGAAGGCGACGGCGTTCGACTTCACGTGCTTGCAGACCACCCAGGCGATCGCCAGGTCATCCAGCTCGGCCGCCGTCGGCTGGCGCTCGCTCACCACCTCGAACGACGTCTCCGCCGAGAGGTCGGAGTCCTGCACCAGCACGCCGCCGCGCACCGCCCGCAGCTCCGTCCGCGCGCGGCGGGGCTCGCCGAGCGGCGCGGTGAGGATGCGCAGATCCTTCGACTTCTTCTTCAGGTGCTCCAGCCCATCCGGCTTGGCCCCGGGCGCGATCACGATGTCGTAGCGCATGCGCTGACCGCCGTCCGGGTCGCGCACATCGCGCAGCGCCGTCGCGTAGGCAAGGTCGATCGGACGATTGGAGGCGACGATGCCGCCGTACGCGGAGAGATTGTCTCCCTGCACCAGCGCCCGCTCGTAGAGCGTCGCGATCTCCTCGTCACCGGTGGCGAAGCAGGCCGGGTTGGTGTGCTTGATGATCGCCACCGCTGGCTGCTCGAAATCCGCAACCAGGTCGAACGCGGCGCCGGCATCGAGGATGTTGACGTAGGACAGCCCCATGCCGTGGTGCTGCTCGTACGCGCCGATGCCCTCGACCGGGGTGTCTACCGAATCGAGCGTGTAGAACGCGCCCTGCTGGTGGGGGTTCTCGCCGTAACGCAGCTGCTCGCGGCGGCTCATCGCCACGGTCAATTGCTCCGGCATCCCTCCCTCCGGGCCGCGCAGGTACTCCGCCACCATCGCGTCGTAGCGAGCGGTCAGCGCGAAGGTCTTCGCCGCCAGCTCGCGGCGCTGCTCGTCGCCCGGGCCACCGTCCTGCAACGCCTCCAGCACCGGCGCGTAGTCCGCCGGGTCGACGAGCGGCACCACGAACGAGTGGTTCTTCGCCGCCGCTCGCAGCAGCGCGACGCCGCCGATGTC
>JASLOV010000124.1 GCA_030745285.1 Dehalococcoidia bacterium
GGCAGCCGACCACGTGGTCGCCGGGGCTGACGGTGGTGACCTGGTCGCCGGCCGCCAGGATCACACCCGCCCCCTCGTGCCCCAGCACCATCGGGTCGGGGCTGCGCCAGGGGATGCCGCCGTCAACGAAGTGCAGGTCGCTGTGACAGACGCCGCTGGCGACGATGCGCACGAGCACCTCGCGCGGGGCGGGGTCATCCAGCTCGATCGACTCAAAGGTCAGGGCCTCATGGGGCCGGCGGAATATTGCTGCCTTCGCTTCCATGACGCACCCCTTCGATGGCTGCGAGGTGCGCAGGAGATCCGGCGCAGCCCCCGCTCGTCAGCGAGTATCCGCACGATAGCGCGGAACGCGCGCCGGCGACCGGATTGGCGGCGGTACACTGCCGCCAGCCCACCGGGTGTGCACAGAGTGAGGGCGCAGATGCAGATCACCGAAATCGAGACGTTCGTCGTCGACGCCGGCTGGCGGCCGTGGCAGTTCGTGGCGGTGCGCACGGACCAGGGCATCACCGGCTACGGCGAGTGCTCCGACGGTCGCAATCCCTACGGCATCGTTGGCACCGTCACCGACCTCAAGCCGCTCCTGCTCGGCCGCGACCCGCGGCCCGTCGAAGCGCTCTACTGGGACATGTACCGCGTCACCCGCCAGAGCCCGGGCGGGATCGCCGCGAAGGCGATTGCGGGCATCGAGCTGGCGCTGTGGGACCTCAAGGCGAAGGCGCTGGGCGTGCCGGTCTACGAGCTGTTCGGTGGTCCGATCCGGGAACGCCAGCGCGTCTACTGGTCGCACTGCGGCACCTCACGCGTGCGCAGTCACGAGCTGATCGGTGTGCCGCCGATCGATTCGTACGAGGCGCTCACGCGCCTGGGCGAGGAGGTGGCGTCGAGGGGGTTCACCGCACTGAAGACGAACATCGTGATCCCCGGCGAGCCGGCCCGCACCTACGGCGGGGGCTTCGGCGCGGGAGCCACCGACCAGGACGTGCCGGTGGAGATCCTGCGTCACATCGAGCGACAGCTGGCGGCGCTCTCCGACGGGGCGGGTCCCGACGTCGAGATCGCGCTCGACCTCAACTTCCACTTCAAGCCCGAGGCGGCGGTGAAGATCTGCCGCATCGCCGAGCAGTTCCAGATGCTCTGGGTCGAGATCGACATGTACGACGCCTCCGCCCTGCGCCAGGTCAGCGACGGCACCACGGTGCCGATCACCTCCGGCGAGAACCTCTACGGGCTGCGCGACTACCGCCCCTACTTCGAGGCGCGGTCGATGGACAATGTGATGGTCGACATCCCGTGGAACGGTTTCTCGCGTTCTCGCGATGTGGCGCTGCTGGCGGAGAGCTACGAACTGAACATCGCGCCGCACAACTACTACTCGCACATGTCGACGCACATCGCGCTCCACCTCTGCGCCACGGTTCCCAACGTGCGCATCCTAGAGATCGACATCGACGACGTGCCGTGGAAGGACGAGTTGACCGGGGGCGCGCTGGAGTTCGAGGCGGGCGAGCTGGCAATCCCGACCGGCCCGGGCTGGGGGCTGGAACTCGACGAGGACGTCGCACGCGCACACGTCTGGGAGCCGGGCCGGGGCCCGGGGTTCGTCGCGCGATCCCGCTAGCGGCCGCGCGACGAACGCGCGCGCTCAGCGGCGGTCGAAGAACTCCCATTCCTTGGCGAGGAAGTTGGCGGACCGCGAGAAGTCGATGAAGATCGCCTCGTCCTCGATCACCACGCCGCGGTCACCGGACGGGTTCGGCGGAGGGGGCGCAGGCGGCGGAGCGTCAATCGACGCGTCGCTCCAGACCTCGGCGTGGCCGGTGTACGGCTCGGCCTCTGTGCCTCGCGCCTCTCTCAGCTCCGCCTCGAGTTCGTCCTCGAAGCGGTGGACCTGCATGTAGCGGACGAGCCGCCCGCCGGCGAGGGAGCGGATCAGCGGCCCGTGCTGCGTGCGCCAGTAGAGCTGGGCGTCCGCAAGCGACTGGCCGTCGTGATGGCGCAGGGGGTAGTAGGTCTTGGTGACCTGGGAGTCCGGCGCGGCGATCACCTCCGGACTCGGGTTGACCTGCGGGTACTCGTAGTTGAGCCAGAGCGGCGAGGCGGCATGGTCGACGAAGTTCCGCTCGTCCTCCAGGATCTCCGCGGTCGCTCGCTTCCCCTCATCCGTCGCCAGTGCGGCGACCAGCGAGGGGCGGTCTCTCCACCACACCTCTGCCACGCCATCGAAGGGCTCCTCCATCGGCCCCCGGGCGTTGCCGGGCCGGGCGGTGGTGAGGTCGTGCAGGGTGTGGACCTGCACGTAGCGCAGCATGTCGAGCCCCTTGGCGTGCGACTCCACGAGCGGGCCGTGGGTCTCGCGCCAGTACGCCTGGAAGTCCTCGGCGGACATCCCGGTCTTCGCACGCAGCAGATAGGTCAGTCGGATCATCGGTGGTGCTCCCTGCTCCTCGGGCCCGCGGATCGTCGATGCGGGTGGCTGCAGCCTACTCCCTCGTACGCGACGTTGATGATGCCACCGACGCCGCCGGAGTGCTCGACGAGCGCCTCTGCCGCCGAGTGGGCTCATTCCACGCCGGTGGTACCACGTGATGAGTGACCTGGGTCTTGCACCGCCTGGGACCGACCGGGTTGCCGGGCTACTCGATACCGGCCTCGACCTGGCGCATGCGCACGAACGTGAGGATGGCCGCGGCCTGCTGGTCGCTCAGTCCCTCGACCGGTGGCATGTTGCCGAAGTTCCAGTGATGGGAAGGCGCGCCGCGCCGAACGGCCAGCAGGAATGCGGCGCCGCTATGATGACCGGGCCAGTAGATCGCGTTGAGGAAGGGCGGTTCAGTCTGGGTCCCGGTCAGGTCGACGCCGTGACAGGAGGCGCAGGCCTGCGCATAGAGGCTGGCGCCGTCGAGTCCCGAGAAGGTGGCGGCGGGCGCGCCCGCGGCCCCATCGGACGAGGATGAATCGCTGCAGGCCACTACGAGGAGGAGCACGAGCGCGAGCGCACCGAGGGCGCCGGGGCGCCGGCGGACGGGAACTTCATTGGGGAGATCTCCTCCCTGCGGTCTCATTCGGCCTGCCTGGGCCCATGCTGTGATTTTAGCGTGGCCCTGCCCTGACGGCCCGCTCGATGATGGCCGCGGCGACGAACTGCACATCGGCCAACGTCTGCCAGTGCCTGAGCGTTGCCGATAGCTCGAACGTTACCTCGCCGGTTCGCCAGCGTAGATAGGAGATCTCGCTGCCGCTACCGGACGGGCCGGTAAAGCCCTCGGCGAGAACATCCTCGCGATCGACGACGAGCCGGCGTGTGCCCTGCGGGATCGCCGTGAACGGCATCCGCGCACGGGTCTCGCTCAATGTGAAGGCAATGTCATCGCCACGACTGACGATGAACGTCACCCTTGGCTGAGCGCTGTCACCCGGCAGGAGGTCGGTGTGAACGCCGGTGACGGTGAGCAGCGAATCGCGCCC
>JASLOV010000125.1 GCA_030745285.1 Dehalococcoidia bacterium
CAACGCGGTGAACGTCTGACCTTGCTCGTGTAGCCGCATCATGGCCAGGCGAAACTCATACGGATACGCAACGCCTCTGGGCATCGGCCGCCTCCTGACGGCTTATCCTAAGGCTGCGACTTATGTCCTGGAGTACCACACAGCTTTCTAGGAGATCTCCGCGTCGCCGGTCACGGTGATCGTCCGGCGGCCGCCGAACTCCTCGACGTTGGGGCCGGTGAGTCTGGCCCCGTCGGCGCCGTAGAGGTCGATCACGGCCGCGGGCTGGGGATCGCCCGACGGCTCCATCTCGAAGACCAGCTGGATCAGTGCCGCGCCGGTCGGCCAGTCGGCCAGCGACATCTCGAAGCTGAAGGTGCCGCCGGAAAACTCGATCTGACCCGTCTCGTAGCCGTCGTAGTCCCCGACGTCGAAACCGTCGTGCTTCACCTCGTACGACAGCCGGGCACCGTCGGGCAAGGTACCGCTCCCTTCGATGCGCAGGACGGCGTCCTCGACGACGGCTAGGTCGATGACGAAATCGGCCCCGTCTTCGGTTGCGGCAGCGGCCTCCGTGGACTCGCCCGTCGGCGCCTCGGCGGCCGGGTCAGCCCCCGGCTCGGGTGCGCCACCACACGCCACGGTCAGGGCACAGAAGAACACGAGCAGATATCGGGACATTGTCACGGTCACTCCGCACCACGCCGAGATGAATCGAAAAGTCGGATCCCCTTTTTCTACCACAGGCCCGCGGCCGCGGGCTCACGGGGAGAGCCGGCCAGGATCCTGCCTGTAGAACAGCCGCAATTGCCCGTACAGGTCGGGGTGTGCAGCCCGCAGCGAAGCCGGTTGATCGAAGAAGCATTCGGTCGCCACCGCGAAGAACTCGGCGGGATCCTCGGCGCCGTACGGGTCGAGCAGCGTCGGCCGGCCGCGGTCGGCCTCGGCGCGCAGCCGGTCGTATTCCCGGCCGAGGACGGCCGACCACTCGGCGTAGTGCCGCCGGCTGGGCAGCGGCGGGACTCCATCAGCCTCACCGTCTTCCATGTCGAGCTGGTGTGAGAACTCGTGGACGACCAGATTCCGGCCGGCGCCCTCGGCTCTGACGTCGGCCAGGACTTCGGTCCACGACAACACGACCGTCCCGTAGCGTGACGCCTCACCCTCGCGATCCTCCTCGCCCTCGGTCACGAACCAGTCGTCCGACTCCTCGACCACCGGAGCCACATAGGCCTCCGGGTAGATCAGGATCGACGACACGGTCGGGTAGTAGTTGGTCTCGCGGTGAAGTAGCAGCCGGCATGCATGTGCCGCGACGGTAACCGCCATCTCCTCGGTCAACTCCAGACCACCGCAGCCCTCGAACACCTTCTCGTCGAGGAAGACGATGATGTGGCGCTGCAGCTCGCGCTGGTCGTCGTCGGGCAGCCGAGCATAGAACGGCGCGTGTCGGTGGAGAATCTCCACGCACCGATCGGGAAATGGGCTGCCTCCGATCCGCCGCCGCCGCCGCCGTTTGAGGAACCCCAGCATGTCGTGGTTACACGCTCCCCGAGTGTAGTACACTAGGCTCAGATCAGGCCATTTCGACGCCAGACCATGCCTTCACCGGCCGAAGTCACCATCGAAATCAGCCCGCGTTCCCGAGTTGACATCGTCGACGTGCGCCAGCGCGCCGCGGCGACGCACGGCGATCTGGTCGAGCAGTTTCCACGCGCGCTCTACTGCTCGTACCACACGACCGCGGGCTACCTCGATCAGAGCCTGGCGATGCGGTTGAACCGGAAGCGCGACGGTGTGGCGCCGTATCTCAGCTTCTTCCGCGCGGTGTTCCCCGAAGGCGGCGGCTATCGGCACGACGAACTCCATCTGCGCGAAGAACTCTCGGAGGCCCAGCGCCGCGTTGAGCCTCGCAACGCCGACTCACACCTGGCCTTCATCAGCGCCGGCCTCCGCAGCTGCGTCACCTACCGGCGCCGTAGCGGCGAGCCGGTCTATTTCATCGATCTCGACGGCGTCAACGACGGCCGCCCGCGCGAGCGCGTGACGAGCATCCTCGGTTATAACTCGGAAGAGGAAGTCGCACGCGAGCGGATGACTGTGCCGATCTCCGGGCACCCGGTCGATTCGGTGAACCTGAAGGATCGACGCGTCGGCCTGTACGAGCGATGCCAGGAGTTGATCACCCGGCACGGCGTCGACAAGGGCCGCGTCCGCATCGCGCTGGCGCCGGGCGAGCACCAAGCCGGCCTGACCGTCAACGAATATGAAACGCTGCTGATGCAGCACGACCTCGCCGAGGTCATCCGCAACCCGCTGCGGTTCATGGCCGAGAAGAGCCGTCACCTGCTGGCCGACCCACGCGCCATTCCGAACAAGACGATCGGCTACGCCAAGTACGACATGGTGCGCGTCTTCAACGAACTGGTCGACGCGCTGGGCCTGAACGAATCGGTCGTGGAGAAGATTCTCGCGCGGTTCATCGGCGCGCCCGCGCGCCGCTTCCTCCGGATGAAGCGGTCAGTCAGCCTGCTCGTCTCGGACCGCGACGAGGCCGGTCACGGCGCACTGGCCGAAGGCGCCTTCCAGAGTCCGATCCTCGTGCAGTGGCAGCCGTGCGAGCGTCGGCAGCGTTCGATCGACGTCACCCTGACCCGCTTCCGGTAGTCGCGCGCGTAGTCCCGCGGACTGCGTTTCTGAAACTGCACGGTCCGGCATGGAGCCTCGGCTGGCTCGAGGCGCGGCTCGCGCGCGGGTGTATACTGAAAATCTGATGCGCCACAATGTGGTCTTGCGTTTCGCCGTCGCCTGCATCGGCGTCCTGTTGCTGAACTCGGCGGCGGACCTGTCGGCGTGCGCCATGCCCGACCCGTGTCACGACGCAAGTGAACCGTGTCACTCTGGCACGGTCATCACATGCTGTGCGGTCGAGCAGGTGGACGACCCGTCCGCCGACGGCCCGTCCGCGCAGTTTCGCGTCCGGCGCGACACGGCGACAGGGCTCTCGGTCACCCCCCCCGTCTGTTGATCATCTCGTCCCCAGAGGATTTCCACGATCGGTCGGCCCGGTGCACGGGTATCGGTCTGTCGACGTGACGACGCTCGTTTCAGCACTCCTGATCTAAACGCTCCTCCTTCGGCGCTGTTTCCAGAACTCGAACACTCCGGGCGTGATCCGTCCCGGTTGTCGGCGCGAGCCAACCGCTGCTCACGGTGGCTCGTGGGTCGGCCGCCCGGACCGCAGGTACGAACGAATGACGATAGTCAGCTGGTGCGTTGTCGCTCTCACGATTGCTTCCGGCACGCTGCTCGCGTCGCCCGTGCAAGACGAGGCTCCGCCCGGCTCGGACGACGGCGCGCCGCGGGGAACCTACTCGGCCAACGGCGATCCTCGGCTCGGCACCTTGATCGAGGTAGCACTCGCTCGAAATACAGAGATCCTGGGCTCGACGGCCGACTACCGGGCGGCGCAGACCCGCGTCGCTCAGGTCGGGACGTTTCCCGATCCGGTCGTCGGCATCACCCAGAGCCTGTGGTCGCCGGAGACGCGCGTCGGCCCCGTGGGCACGGTCCTGAGCTTCTCGCAGCAGGTGCCCTGGTTCGGCAAGCGGGACGACGATGAAGCGATCGTCGCCAGCGAGGCCGAAGCGGCGCGCTATGTCCACGGTGCGGCCGAAGCCGAAGTCGTGCGGCGGCTCAAGGTCGCCTACTACGACCTCGCGTTTCTCGATCGCGCGATCGATATCACCGAAGAGGACCGCGAACTGCTCGGGCACTACGAAACGCTTGCCCAGGCGAGATACGCGCAGGGTGTTGGGCTGCAGCAGGCCGTCCTCAAGCTGCAAGCCGAGCTGACGCGCAGTATCGATCGGCTGGCAACCCTGCGTCAGCGCCGGAGCGACGCGGCGGCGATTTTGAACACCTTGCTCGACCGGCCGCCTGATCTGCCGGTGGAGCCCGTGGCGTCGACTGTCGTCCTGAACGCCGCGCTCTTCTGGGAACGGCTCTACACGATGGGTCGGGAGAACCGGCCGGAAGTGAACGCGGCGCTGCGACGGATCGACGCGCGAGAGACCGGTGTGACCGCGGCCGAGCGCCGATATCTGCCCGACGTCACGTTCGGCGCGGGCGTGAGCCTCATCGGGAATCGGAACGACCCGGCCGGCATCGTGAACCCGCCGCCAGACAACGGCAAGAACGCGATCACGTTGTCGCTGGGCTTGTCTCTTCCGCTCTTCAGGGACAAGTACGACGCCAGCACGGCCGAAGCCGCAGAGCGGCTGGTCGCGGCCCGCCAGCGCCATCGCGGCGCGATCAATCAGGTCGAGGTCGAGATCCGGTCGCACGGCACCCGGCTACAGACGCTGCGCGACCAGTTGGCGCTCTTCACAGATCTCCTCCTTCCGCAAGCACAGCAGACACTGGCGTCGAGCGAAGCGGCGTACTCGACCGGCACGATCGGTGTTCTCGACCTGCTCGACAGCGAGCGAGTGCTGTTCGACGTCCAGGTCGGCCTCGCGCAGCTTCGTAGCGATTACATGAAAACCCTGGCCGACCTGGAGCGCGCCGTCGGCACCGCCTTTCCCGAGGTGACGCCATGACCTCCAGTTCGCGCACCTTACTCGTCGGCGCCGCGATGTTCACGGTCGGCCTCGCGCTGCCGACTCTCGTCGTCTGGAATCCGGCCGGATGGTCCTGGGCCGAGCGGGTCGTCGGCCGCGTGCTGATATCCGTGTCCGAGGTCGAATCCGGCGACTCGATGAACCGGATGCCTGACATGGCGGAGTCAATCTCGGAGCCCGCCGAGCGGGAGATCCTCTACTGGCAGGCGCCGATGGACCGGACGTTCGTCTCCGACCAGCCCGGCAAGTCGCCGATGGGCATGGACCTGGTGCCGGTCTACGCCGACGATCTCGAGGCGCCTCAGGACTCGGGCATCCGGGTCAGGCCGGACTTCCTGCAGAACTTCACCGTACGAACGACTCCGGTGGATCGCGGTACGATCCCGATCGACCTCCGGACGATCGGCATCGTGACGCACAACGAGGAGCGGTTGGTCTCGGTCAACACCAAGTTCGAGGGCTGGATCGAAGGCGCCGAGTTCAACACCGTCGGCGAGTACGTCGAGCAGGACGACCTGCTCTTCGAGATCTACAGCCCGCAACTCGTCACGACCCAGCGGGAGTACCTCGCGGCTCTCGACTACCTCCGCGAGCTTGAATCGGGCGCGTACCCGGACGCGGCCGCCAGAGCCAGCTCGCTGCGTGACGCGGCGCGTGAGCGGCTCGGCTACTGGGACATCACCGACGATCAGATCGCCGCCCTGGAGCGCACGCGCACGGCCGCTCGCTCGCTGCGCATCGTGTCGCCGGTCTCAGGCTTCATCGTCGACAAGGCCAGCGACTCGCTCGAGGGATTGCGGCTCACGCCGGGGATGACCGTATTCAAGCTGGTGGATCACACGTCGGTCTGGGTCGAGGTCGACTTCTTCGAGCACCAGATCCGGCATCTCCGGGTCGGCCAGACGGCCGTCATCGAAGTCGACGCCTACCCCGATAGGGTCTGGCGCGGCCAGATCGTCTTCTTCAGCCCGGCGATGGACTCCGAGACGCGGACGCTGCGCGCGTTCGTCGAGGTGGCCAACGCGGACCTGAGCCTGCGACCTCAGATGTACGCGACCGTGCGCATCGAGACACCGGCGGTGTCGGGCGTCGCCCGCGTGCCCGACGAGGCGATCCTCCATAGCGGTGAGCGGAGCGTCGTCATCGTTCGTCGGGACGCCAACGTCTTCGAGCCGCGCGAGATCGAGGTGGGAGCAACCGGCGGCGGGTATTCCCAGATCCTGCGTGGCGTCGAGCCTGGAGAGATCGTCGTCACGTCGTCGCAGTTCCTGATCGACTCGGAGAGCAACCTCAGGGCGGCCATCAACCAGATGCTGGGCGACCGGCCAACGAGCGATCCGAGGCCGCCGGCGACGCCGAGGTAGCGAGGGCCCCCATGCTGGCACGTATCATCGACTGGTCAATCGGCAACCGCTTCCTGGTCCTGTTGACGACGGCGGCCATTGCCGGGGCGGGCATCTTCGCGGTGTCGCGCACGCCGCTGGATGCCATCCCCGACCTCTCGGACGTGCAGGTCATCATCTACACGGAGTACCCCGGCCAGGCCCCGCGGATCGTCGAGGATCAGATCACCTACCCGCTGACGACCCAGATGCTGGGCGTGCCGTTCGCCGAAGTGGTGCGCGGCTACTCGTTCTTCGGGTTCTCGTTCGTCTACATCCTTTTCGAGGATGGGACCGACCTCTACTGGGCGCGCAGCCGCGTGCTGGAATACCTCAACTCCGCCTCCAGCCGTCTGCCGTCGGGCGTCACGCCGACGCTCGGGCCCGATGCCACTGGCGTCGGGTGGGCCTTCATGTACGTGCTGAAGTCGGACCGCCACGATCTGAGCGAACTCAGATCGATGCAGGACTGGTATCTCAAGTACGAGCTCGCCAGCGTCTCCGGCGTCTCGGAGATCGCCAGCGTCGGCGGCTTCGTCCGCCAGTACCAGATCACGCTCGACCCGAACCGGCTGCGCGCCTACGGCATTTCGATCTCGCAGATCCGGCAGGCGATCCAGCGGAGCAACAACGACGTCGGCGGACGATTGCTCGAGGTGGCCGAACAGGAATTCATGATCCGCGGCCTCGGCTACTTCGAGTCGGTCGAGGATATCCAGCAGGTGGCCCTGGGCATGGACGAACGCGGCACGCCGATCCTCCTGCGCGACGTCGCCCGCGTGCAGATCGGCCCGGAGATGCGCCGAGGGCTTGCCGACTGGGATGGTGAAGGCGAAGTGGTGGGTGGCATCGTCATCGTGCGCTACGGCGCGGACGCGCGCCAGGTCATTCGAGACACCAAGACGAAGCTGGAAGAACTGCAAGCCGGGCTGCCCGACGGCGTCGAAATCGAGATCGCCTACGATCGGTCGGCCCTCATCGGCCGCGCGGTCGCGACACTGCAGGAGAAGCTGGTCCAGCAGGTGCTGATCGTCGGTCTGGTCTGCTTCATCTTTCTGGCCCACTTCAGGAGCGGTCTCGTCGCCATCCTGACGCTGCCGATCGGCGTGCTGATCGCGTTCGTCGCGATCTACCTGCAGGGGATGAGCATCAACATCATGTCACTCGGCGGGATCGCCGTGGCGATCGGCACGATGGTGGATGCCGGCATCGTCATGGTCGAGAACGCACACCGGCGCCTCTCTCAGGAGTCGGGCCAGCAGCCGCACTGGACGATCGTGGCGGAGGCCTGCCGCGAGGTCGGGCCGGCGGTGTTCCTCTCCCTGCTCGTCATCACCGTGTCGTTCGTGCCAGTGTTCACGCTCGAGGCTCAGGAGGGCCGGCTGTTCAAACCGCTGGCCTTCACGAAGACCTACGCAATGGCGGCGGCGGCGCTGCTCTCGATCACCCTGGTGCCAGTGCTGGTGGGCTGCTGGGTGCGCGGCACGCTCAGGCCGCCGGACCGCAATCCGGTGAACCGTCTGCTCGTCGCCATCTACCGGCCACTCCTCGGCGGCGCGCTGCGATTCCGATGGGCGCTGATCCCGCTCGCGCTGCTCGGTCTCGCGTTGACGGCGGTGCCCTACGGGCGCCTCGGCTCCGAGTTCATGCCGCCGCTCTGGGAAGGCGACCTCCTCTACATGCCGACGACGTTCCCCGGCGTCTCGGCCACGAAGGCCCGGGAGCTCGTCCAGCAGACCGACCGGATCCTCAAGACGTTCCCTGAAGTCGAGCACGTGTTCGGCAAGGCCGGACGCGCCGACACGGCGACCGACCCGGCGCCGCTCTCGATGATCGAGACGACGGTCACGTTGAAACCGCAGAGCGCCTGGCGACCGGGGATGACACCCGACCGGCTCGTCCGCGAGATGAACGAGGCGATCCAGGTGCCCGGCCTGACCAACGCCTGGACGATGCCGATCAAGACCCGGATCGACATGCTGTCGACCGGCATCAAGACGCCGGTCGGCGTCAAGATTGCCGGCCCGGATCTGCGGACGCTCGAAGATCTCGGCCAGCAGATCGAGGGCGTGGTCAGCCAGGTGTCGGGCACGCTGAGCGTCTACGCCGAGCGGGTGATGGGCGGGAGCTACCTCGACTTCGCCATCGACCGGCAGGCGATTGCCCGGTACGGGCTGACCGTCGCGGACGTGCAGGACGTGATCCAGTCGGCCATCGGCGGCACGAATGTCACGACGACGGTCGAGGGCCTCGAGCGCTACCCGGTCAACCTCCGGTATAGTCGTGAACTCCGCGACGATCTGCCGGCGCTCCGCTCGGTGCTCGTGGCCACGCCGAGCCACCAGCAGATCCCGCTCGGCCAGCTCGCCGACCTGCAGTTCGTCGTCGGGCCGCCGAGCATCAAGACCGAGAACGCTCGACCGAACGCCTGGGTCTTCGTGGACATTCAGGACGTGGACGTCGGCACCTACGTCGAGCGGGCGCGGGTAGCGGTGGCGGAGCAGGTCCCCGTGCCGGCGGGCTACTCGATCACCTGGAGCGGACAGTACGAGTACATGCAGCGGGCGCAGGAGCGCCTGCTGTACGTGATCCCGTTCACGCTGCTCATCATCTTCGTGATCATCTTCATCAACACGAAATCTCTGGTGGAGACCGCGATCGTCCTGCTCGGCGTGCCGTTTGCCGTGACCGGCGCGATCTGGCTGCTCGACGCGCTCGACTACAACACGAGCGTCGCGGTCTGGGTCGGCGTCATCGCCCTGGCCGGACTCTACGCCGAGACCGGCATGATCCTGCTGCTCTACCTCGACCAGTCGCATGACGACTACCGCGACCGCGGACTGCTCACCGACCGCGGCGCACTCATCCGGGCGATCTATGACGGCTCGGTCAAGCGCGTCCGGCCGATTCTGATGACGATCGCGACTGACGTCGTCGGCCTCCTGCCGATCATGTGGAGTCAGGGCGCGGGCGCCGACGTCATGAAGCGGATCGCCACACCCCTCGTCGGAGGCGTCGTGACCTCTGGGATGACGGTGCTGCTGCTGTATCCGGTAGCCTACTACTTCTGGAAGAGCCGAGGGCTGCCGCGCTTGGCCGCCCGGTGAATCGCGCCGGGCCCGCGGGCGGGAACCGCCGGTGCTATAATGCCCGGACGTAACTCCTTCCAGTAATGAGGTTTCCCCTCGTCGCCCCCGTTCTGCCTTGTCAGGTCCTCTCGCGCCTCTCGACCGCCGCCTGTGCGCTCACCGTGACTGCCTGCTCGCTGGGAGCGCCAGACCCGATCGTCTACGACTTCGTCGAGCGGCGGCCGTTCTCGCAACCCCTCGTCGAGCGCGAGGTCATCGACATCGGGACTCCAGACGCGCGCCCGCTGCTCGTTGAGGGCTGGCACGACCATGACGAACGCTGGGCTCGGCGGACGCCGTTCGTCTGGGGCGTCGGCGATCAATCGGTCATCGAGCTGCCACTGGTGGCCCGCCGTCCGCTGACACTCGTCCTCCGCGGCCGGCCGATGCCCGCCTCGCAGCTCGATCCCGACGCCGGCGCGCCGGCGCAGGTCGTGACGATCGTCGTCAACGGCTGGATCGCTGGGAACGTGTCGCTGGAGGAGGGGTTCCAGAGCTACAGGCTCGACGTGCCCGAGACGATGCTGCGCGTCGGGCACAACCGAGTCGAGCTGAGGTATCTCTTCAACCCCCGCACGGCCGGCTACCTGGCGAATCCGAGAGATTCGGTCCGGCGCGCCGTGGCGTGGGCGAGGGTGCGTCTCGAAGACCCGCGACCGCCGGCGCCGGCCGCCGAGCCCATCGCCGATGGGCTTCGGATCCCGTTCGGCACCGGCGTGGAATACGTCATGACCCCGCCGCCGGGGAGCGTGCTGTCGGCCGACGCGCTGAGCGTCTGGGGCGACGCGACGGCGGGTCACCTGGAAGTGCGTGTGGCAACCGACGACGCCGAAAGGGAGGTCTTCGAGTTGCGGTCGGGCGGCTGGCGCGGCCCCACCCCGATTCCGCTGCCCGATCTCGACCCGCTGGACCCGGTTCGCATCACCCTGCTCGCCCGCGCCGAGGGAGGTGAGAGCGATGGCGGCATCGAGCTGACGCGGCCGGTGCTCAGGGCCGCCCCCGAGCCGACAGCGCCAGTATTGCCGCCGGAGGCGGACGCGCGACTGAGCGCGTTGCGCGAAGCCGGCCGCGGCCGGCCGCCCGTGTTGATCTATCTGATCGACACGCTGCGGGCCGACCACCTGGGCAGCTACGGCTACCACCTGGACACCTCCCCCAACCTGGACGCCTTCGCGGACGACGCCGTCCGCTTCAGCCGGTCGACCGCGCAGTCGGGATGGACCCGGACCTCGGTCGCGTCGATCTTCACGGGCCTGCATCCGCGCTCGCACGACGTCAACGACCGCGAGGACATGATGTCGTCGAGCGCCGTGACGCTGGCCACGGTGCTGCGGGCCAACGGATACGACACTACCGGCTTCATCACCAACGGCAATGTCGCCGCAACCTTCGGGCTCGACCACGGGTTCGACACCTACGTCTATCTGCGCGAGCGCAAGACCGATGAGATTCACGTGCAGTCGGACGAGCTGAACGAACGCGCCCTGGGCTGGTTGGAAGCGCGCGACGTCGATCGGCCGTTCTTTCTCTACCTGCACAGCGTCGATCCCCACGACCCCTACACGCCGCGCAGCCCGTTCCGGGAGCGCTTCATCGAAACCCAGCAGTTTCCCGAGCTCGCCACGCTCAGAAACCTGTTCCGAACGCCGGCGGCCGACCGCGACGTGCCGGCGCTCAGTCAGGAGCTGACGGCGCTCTACGACGCCGAGATCGCGTTCAACGATCATCACTTCGGCGAGCTGATCCGTTGGCTGAAGGCCAACGCCCTCTACGAGCAGACCCTGCTCCTCGTCATGTCGGATCACGGCGAGGCGTTCTACGAGCACGGCCGCTGGGGACACGGCAATTCCCTCTATCAGGAGTTGATCTCGGTGCCGCTCCTCGTGAAACTGCCGGGCCAGGTTGGCGCGGGACTCGTCATCGACGAACCGGCGCAGCACGTCGATGCGATGCCGACGATTCTGGATCTGCTCGACATCCCGATCCCCGACGCGGTGCAAGGCCGAAGCCTGCTGCCGGCGGTCGCGTCCGGGCAGGTCGACCCGACGACCCAGACGACGGCCTACCTGCAACTCGACACCCGGCACCTGGAAAGCGTGCAGACGATCCGCCGGAAGCTGATCCGGCATCCGATGAGCGATCGGACCGGGGGCCGCGTCGAACTCTACGATCTGGTCGACGATCCGTTCGAACTCCAAGACCTGGCGGGCACGCGCGCGGTGGCCCGGCGTCACCTGATGGTCGAATTGATGGAGGCGGCGCTGGCGCGCCCGACACTCCTCGAGACCAGCGAAGCCGTGATCGACGCCGAACTCGAAGACCGCCTCCGCGCGCTCGGCTACGTCAGATGAGCGCGCGTCCGGTGGTCCGCTGACATTCCCGTGGCACTCGAACATCCGAGCCTGACCGTCGCCATCGCGCTCGCCGCGGGCGTGGTGGCGCAGTCGGTTTCCAAGCAGGTCAAGCTGCCCGGAATCATTGCGTTGCTGGCGGTCGGTGCGGCGCTCGGGCCGGAGGGCCTCGGCTGGGTGCAGCCCGCGAGCCTGGGCGATGGACTGTTCATCCTGGTCGAGCTGGGGGTGGCGGTCATCCTCTTCGAGGGCGGCCTCAACCTCGAGTGGTCGCGGCTCCGGCGGGAGGAGGCCGCAATCCGCCGGTTGATCACGATCGCCGCCCTCGTCACCTTCGCCGGCGCCACCGGCGCGGCCCGCGTGGCGCTAGGCTGGGACTGGGATCTCTCGGCGCTCTTCGGCAGCCTCGTCGTCGTGACCGGGCCGACCGTGGTGACCCCGCTGCTGCGCGACATGCGGCTCAAGCCTCGGCTGCAGACGGTGCTCGAGGCCGAGGGCGTGTTCATCGACGCCATCGGCGCGTTGCTCGCCGCGCTGGTCCTGCAGGTCGTCCTGCTGCCCGAAGCGTCGGCCGTCGCCGGCGAACTGGGACATGTCGCATCGAGTGTCGGGCTCGGACTGGCGGCCGGCCTGGCCATGGGCGGGCTGATCGGGTGGTCGCTGCGCACCGGATGGTTCGTGGCCAACCGCTACGAAACCGTGTTCACGCTCGCGTTCGTCATCCTGTTGTTCGAAGCCTGCAACGCATTCATCGAACAGAGCGGCATCCTCGCCGTGATCGTGGCCGGCATCGTCGTCGGCAACATCGACACGCCCGTCGATCGCGATCTGAAGGAGTTCAAGGATCGGCTAACGGTCCTGCTCGTCGGACTGCTGTTCGTGCTGCTCGCAGCCGATATCGCGCTGGACGATGTCTGGGCGCTGGGCTGGGCCGGCCTGACCGTCGTGGCGATTCTCGCGTTTGCCATCCGGCCGGCCTCGGTCTGGGTCGCCACGGGAGGTGCCGGCCTGGCGCCGCGCGAACGGCTCTTCATCGGATTGGTCGGTCCCCGCGGCATCGTCGCTGCCGCGATCGCGTCGATCACCGCCATCGCGCTCGACGCCCAGGGCATGGACGGCGGCAGCGCGCTGCGCGCGATGGTCTTTCTGACGATTGCCGGCACGGTCGTGCAGGCCGGTGTCATGGCCCGGCCGGTCGCTTCCCTGCTGGGACTGCGCCAGCCGACGCGCGACCGGTTCGCCATCCTCGGGGCGCAGGGGCTGGGCCTTGCGCTGGCCGAGGAACTGCGCCGGGCGGGACGCGCCGTCGTCTTCCTCGACGCAGACCCGCGCCATTGCCGGCAGGCCGAGGAAGCCGGGTTTCCGGTCGTGTTCGGAGATGCGCTCGAGGAACGGACGCTGCTGCGCGCGCAGGTCGATCTGATCGGCACCGCCGTCGGCCTGACCGCGAACGAACACCTGAACCGGCTGTTCGTGCGCCAGGCGCTGCTGACGCACGGGGTGCCGCGAGCGCTCCTGGCGCTGGCCTCGGCCGAGGCACGGGAGGTGCCGGAACCGCTGCAGGCTCTGGACGTCGACCTGCTCTTTGAAGCCGCCCACGACGTCGAGCGATGGGACGTGCGGTGGCGCCACGACGAGGTCGTCGTCGAGCACCTGGCGTTCACGCCGCCCGTCCCCTCCCCTGACGCAGCGGCGGAGGCGGGCGCCGAGTCTGACCCGGACTGGACGGTGACGCGCGGGCGGTCGCATCACGAGCGCTTCGTCATGCTCGCCGTGACGCGCGACGACACGATCATCCCCATGACCGGAGGGTTCTCGCCCGAACCCGATGATGTGGCCGCCGTCGCTGTCTATATTCCCGAACGGGACGAGGCACTCCGCGCACTGGGCGCGGCCGGCTGGCAGCTTCGGCCGGCCGAGGGCGGCGAGGGATAGCTCAAGTCAATTCCAGCGCGATCCATGGTCCCCGCGGGTGGCGCCGGACCGGGGCCCCCCGCTGGCGCGGAGGCCGAGGCCAGAGGCCTGGCGCGGGGCGAGGGCGCGCCGGGCTCAGACAGTCCTCGCACGCCGACGGCAGGAACGACGTCCAGGATGGTGGAGGTACCAGGGGCCGTCGACGCGCTGTGGAACTCGCCGGCGACCCTCATCCCCGGCGCCAGCCTCCAAGGCCGACGGCCGCAGGGCGAGCACCAGTGGGGGAAGGCCGGCGACAGGACCCGCGGAGTTCAGGCCGCTTCGCCAACTCCTAGGGCGCGACGCGCCAGGGTGAGACGTTCGGCCACTCCCGCAGCGCATCGGTGGCCCAGGCCGTCGTCTCGTCCGCGTGGCACGTCGTGCACGGGTTCGGCACGGCGTACTGGTCGGTCATCGTCGGAGTGATGAACCGGAAGGTGTGGCTGCGGACGCTGACGTCCCCGACCGTGCGGGCGATCTGCGGCATGTGACAGGCCACGCACCGGCTGCCGGCACTCTCGGGCGCGTGCTGCGTATGTTCGGCCAGCGCGCCGCGCGGACCGAGCGGGCTGCTCGGCTGGTGGCACTGGGTGCAGACCGCGTTGCCCGGCCGAATCAGATCCGCGGCGTGGTCGGTCCCGTGCACGTCGTGACACGAACTACAGCGCACGCCCTTCCGATACATCAGGCTCGTCACGAAGTCGTTGCCCTGCATCCGATTCTTGTGCGCCGAACCCTCGGGCCAGTGCGTGAAGCTCTCCTCGCCGAGATGGTGCTCTTCGAGCATCCAGCGATCCGCGAGCCGGTCGCCGGGGAGATACCCAACCGGCCAGTCGTAGTACTGCCCCGCGATCGGATTCTCGCGTGGCTGTCCCTGTGAATGACACTGGATGCAGATGTCGTTCGCACGCACGTCGTCCAGCCGCGCCGGGTTGACGATGTCGGAGGGCGCGAGCGACGCGGTGTGGGCGCTGCCCGGTCCGTGGCACTTCTCGCAGCCAACGTTCCATTCGGTGGGCGTCTTCGTCTCGATCTCGTAGTTCGTCGAGTGGCAGCCGTCGCAGAGCGGTCCGGTCGGGCGCGCCATCTGGTCGGCCGGGTAGACGGATGCCCACCAGTCGGTGCCTTCCCGAACGTAGTAGCGACGCCAGACACGGTTCGCGACGTCCCACTGCGCCGGAAAGACGTAGTAGTCGTCGCCGATCCGAGTGAAGTAGCGCTGCTTCCACTTGCTCCCGTAAGTGAAATCGACATCCTCGGGGGCGAAGGTGACCAGATCGTTTGGCGTCGAGAAGTCGCCGAGGATGACCGACGGCTCGGCCCGCGGGTCCTGCAGGACCTTCGCCATGAGCGTCTGCTGCCAGCGCTCGTGGATCCCCGGGTGGCACGCCGCGCACGTTTCGGACCCGACGAACTCGCCTAGCGTCTGCGCCCCCACGGTCGTCGGCCCCACGGCGAGACCGCAAGCCACGACCCCGAGGGTCATGCTGGCAAGAAAGGCTCGTGTCAGGCCTGTCGACTCGACTTCCATCGTGTTGCGGCTATCGTATAGGAAGATGCGTTCGCTTTCGAAACGTCCCAGGGCCGCGGCCGTCACGGCGCTCTGCGCCGCATTGCTCGCGTTTCCCACCAACGCGCGGGCGACCGAACAGGACCAGGACGCAGAGCGCTGCTGGTTCCTCTGCGCGCCCGAGATCAAGATCGAACCGACGATGACCTTCGAGCCGATCTTCCGCCGGCCGGTCATTCAAGAGCTGGAGGATGGTGAGGTCGTCGCCGAAGGACCGGCCGCCCGCGAAACGGTCTTCGAGTTGATCCTCGCGGTCGGCATCCCGACCACCGTCCCGCGGGTCGGGTTCACGTTCGAGACGATCTTCATCCCGTTCGGCGAGACGGACATGAACCCCTTCACGGGCGTGGCCGCGAGCCCGATAGGCCCCGCCTCGATCCGCAACAACGAAATCGAACTGGAGTTCGAGCTGAACCTCGGTCTCATCGAACCGGAACAGACCAGCGGCTGGGTGGAGTCCCACTTCGACATCGTCGACAAGTTCAGCCCGGCTCAACGCCCGACCGACACCAGCGTGTACACCCACAAGCTGAACTTCGAGTGGGACACCGCGTTCCTCGTCTTCAATTGGCTACCGGACGAGCACTACCTGAAGGGTGTCGAGGTGGAAGGCTCATTGGACTACGTGGCCACCGGCCTCGCACGGGCCGGCGACGTGATCGGGAACGAGCGCTTCGTGACCGACGACAGCCCCTGGTCGTTCTCGTTGGTGTTCATCTTTCCGCTGGCCCCGCTGGCACCCTGAGAGAAGCGTGACGATGGGCGGTCAGCCTGGTGATGGAGGCGAGCGTCACTGGACTTCCGTCGCCTTGGCGCTCGTCACCGGCACCCTGGCCTACAACGTCGTCGAGGCCGTGGTGGCGATCGGGGCCGGCACGGCAGCCGACAGCATCGCGCTGGTCGGTTTCGGCCTCGACAGCATCATCGAGATGGGCGCCGCCACGCTGCTACTGTGGCGGCTGTCGGTCGAGCGCGGCGGCGCCGGCCCCGAGCGGATTGCACGGACCGAGGACCGCGCCCGACGGTTCGTCGGCATCACCTTTCTGCTACTGGCGATCTACGTCCTGGCGCAGGCCGGCTTGATGCTCTGGACACGAGAGGCGCCTGAAGAATCAACGATCGGGATCCTGCTGGCCGGTGCCTCGCTCGTGATCATGCCATTGCTGTCCTGGGGCAAGCTTCGAGCGGCGCGCGAAATAGGAAGCGCGGCGCTGAGGGCCGAAGCCAAGGAAACCCTGGCGTGCGCCTACCTGTCGCTCACCCTGCTCGTCGGGCTCGGCGCGAATGCCGCCGCCGGCTGGTGGTGGGCCGACCCCGGCGCGGCCCTGCTGATGGTGCCCTGGCTCATCAGGGAGGGGTTGGAGGGGCTCGGCGGCGACCCGTGCGACGACTGAATGGGTGGCTGCTGGTCCCGGCGCCCGATCCAAATCAGGCGGGCGTCCGGTCCATGCTCTCCAGCGCCCGAACGCCGGCTCGCATCGAGATCCACCAGGTCGCCAGGCTGATGCCAGCCGCGCCGACGAAGCAGGCGCCCATCAGCAGCTGCCGGGCCATGGGGATCGGTCGCGGCCGCACCGAGTAGTACAGATAGACCGACGACGGCCAGCCGATCAGCACGATCATCAGGAGGACGAAGAAGACAGCGCTGATCATGAACGTGACGCCGCCGTACGAACCCGACACCTGGGCGGCGTTCTCGGCGCTGAACCGCGGGTAGCGTGCGCCGAGGCTCGCCGCGAGCCCGACCAGCGCGAAGCTCATGAAGACGATGGCGATCGCCGCGACGACCTTGATGAACGGGTCGATTCCCATCAACTGATTTGCGGCAACGGTCAGAATCTCCGTCAGGACGAGCACCGGCACCAGCCCGGTCCAGAACTTCGACCAGAGGAAGTCGCCGAGCTTGATCGGGGCGGTGCGGATGATCCAGAACGCCGCGCCCTCGATCGACACGGCGGGGAACACGAACCGGACGGCCACGGTCGCCATCACGAGGCCGGCCATACCGAGGTTGACGAACGCATAGACGTTCTTGATGACGCCGCTCATGTACGGGATCCGGTCGAGGTTGAGTACCCGGAAGTTGTAGAGATACACGAGGACCAGCGCGCACAGCAGCAAGAGCTGGGACCACTGCGTGACGTCGCGCAGGAAGACCTTCAGATCCTTGACTAGCAGGTTCCGGCGCACGACCGACAGCGGCAGAATCCGCGAGAGCCGCTCCATCGTCTCGAGCCGTGTAAACTTGGCCTTCCGGGCCTCCTGCGACTTGCTGTAGCCGGCGAAGAACCACCGCTCGTTGGCCGCGCGGAGCATCACCGTCATCCCGAGCGCCGTGGTCCACAGGGCCCCGGCGTGCAGCAGATCGCTGCCGCCCTGCAGGCTCGCGAAGATCGTCTCACCCGCCCAGAACGACGGCAGCATAGGCGTAATCGGCGTCTGCAGCGTCGTGAAGAAGCCCATGACATCGGGCAGCGACTGCACCCGCAGCAGCCGCTCGGGCTGCACGTAGCGCAGTAAGACGACGATGCTGCCGGCGAACAGCAGGCCCATGAGCATCAGCAGGTCGCGCGCCCGCCGGGCCGGAAAGATGCTGACCATCAAGAGCGTGACCGCGCTGCCCAGCGCGACCGGAATGACGACGAACGGCGGCACGGTGAGCAGACCCGTTGCGTAGAAGCCGAGCGGCGCCTCGCGGCCGACGCCGATGCCGACGAGCACCGGCAGCAGAAAGATGACGACCATCCACGAGGACTGACCGACGGTGCGCGCGAACCTCGAGTAGAACAGGCGGCGCGTCGCCACGGGCGCCGCCAGGAGCAGGCGCAGGTCGTCGGAGAGGAAGAACGTCGACAGCGCCGTGACGACGCCGCTGAACGCCAGGAACGAGAGGAACGTCAGGAACAGCCAGGACAGGCCGAGCCGCAGCAAGAAGTCGCCCAGCTCGGCATAGTCCACGAGCCGGAGCGTCAGCCAGTAGGCCGCCCCGTAGAGCGCCGCGCAGACGAGCAGGGCGATCGCGCCGAACACCAGCGAGCGCAGCAGATCGCCGGGTTCGCGCCGGCGGGCCCGGTTTCTCGACTGCAGGAACTGCGGCAAGAGGAGGTAGGGGAACGGGACCATCACGTTGACCTAAACGACCTCGTCGATTTCTTGAAGCGCGCTGCCACCCGTCAGCTTCAGGAAGACCGGCGTCAGATGCTCGTCCTGACTCCCGGCCAGTTGCCGCAGCTCGTCGACCGTGCCGCGCGCGATGATCCTCCCCTTCGCAATGATGCTGATCCGATCGCACATCTCTTGCGCAACCTCCAGCGTATGCGTGCTCATTAGAATCGCCACGCCGTGATCGGCCATCCGCCGAAAGACGCGCTTGATGAGCTTGGCGCCGCGCGGGTCCAGGCCGACCATCGGCTCATCCACCAGCACGGCCTGCGGCCGGTGCAGGAAGGCCGCGCTCATCACGAGCCGCTGCTTCATCCCGTGCGAGAAGCTCTCGACCAACTCCTCCTCCCACTCGGTCAACTCGAACAGCCCGAGCATGTCGCGGACGCGGTCGCCGACACCGTTCCCGTCGAAGCCGTACAGCCCAGCGTGAAACCGGAGGAACTCCCCGGCGGTGAGCTTCTCGTAGATGAAGGGGCGATCGGGAATGAAGCCGAGCGATGCCTTGGCATCCTCGGGGCGATCTGCCAGATCGTGCCCATTGACGACGATGCGGCCCGCCGTCGGCTTCAGTAGGCCGGCGACCATCCGTATCGTCGTCGTCTTGCCCGCGCCGTTCGGCCCAAGAAAGCCGTGAATCTCGCCGGCCGCAGCCTCGAGGTCGATGCCATCGACCGCCACGAAGCTGCCGTACCGCTTGACGAGTTGCTCGATGGCGATCATGGGCCACCAACCAGAATGGGCACCGAGTCTGGCGCGAACTCGACATCGAGCACGGTCAGTTGCACCTGCCCGATGAGTGGCAGAATGACGGCCTGCTGCTCGAGGCCGCCGCGCGCCAGCCGCAGGTGCATGCCGTCGGTCGGAAACTGGTTGAACGTCGGATCGACAGGCAGCCAGAGGCCGCGGTCGTCGCCCTCGGCCAGGTAGACCTCGGGCCACGCGTGGTAGTAGAACGCGCCTCGGACGTAGACCATCCCGACGCTGATCCGGGCCGGGATGCCCAGGGCCCGGGCCATGGCGACGTACAGCGCCGTATGCTCGTTGCAGTCACCGATCTTCGTACGCAGCACTTCGCGCGCCGACGGCAGGCTGAGCGTCGGCTTCTCCTCGATCAGCGCGTTCACGTAGCGCGTCAATTCCTCGGCGCGCGCGCGGGTCGCGCTCGGGTCGATCGCGGCAACCGCCAGTTCGGCCTCGGCGATGATTTCCGGATCGTCGCTCTCGATGAGCGGCTCGGGCTCGAGGTAGCGGGCCGTGTCGGGATCCGCGGGCCCTGCCTCGAGCGTCTGGGGATCGAACAGTTCGATCACGTCGCCGTCGACCGTCTGACCGACACCTTGGAGATCCAGATTCGACAGGTCGACGCCGGTCATCTGCATCCGCAGCCGCCGGACGTCGCGCGCCTCGGCGATCGGCTGGTCCATCACCGGCACCACTGCCGAGGCGGCCAATAGATCAGTGCTGACGTCGCCGGGGATCGCCTTCATCGTGGCGCGCTCCATCGGCTCGCGGATCGTCATCAGGCCGAGCGGGCTGTCCTCGCGCACGACGTCGCCGGTATCGGTGATCCACGAGGTGGTCCGCAGGCCGGCCAGCTCCATCTCGACGCGGAAGGCTGGAATCGGCCGTCGCGCGACGCGAATCAGCTCGCGCTCGCCAACGTCGATCACGGCCGGCACGTTCGTGAGCGTCGCGGGGTCGAAGACCATCCACTCGTGACGCGCGCCGGGCGTGAGGCCTTCGCCGGCGAGGCGTCGGCCCATGTTGATCGGCAGCACCGGAGGCTCGTCCAGGTCGCGCTCCTCGGTGCGGGTGCCAGCCGACGTGGTGA
This sequence comes from Dehalococcoidia bacterium, assembly GCA_030745285.1. Classification (GTDB taxonomy): domain Bacteria; phylum Chloroflexota; class Dehalococcoidia; order UBA2979; family UBA2979; genus SHYR01. The sequence continues at coordinate 19,982 of JASLOV010000125.1, forward strand.
TGTCGACCACCAGTCGCCACTGATCGGTGCCCGTGCCGGCCTCACCCGGCGGCACGACGTCGCCGCTGACTTCCACCTCGCCCGTCCCGGGGTCCAGGGAGAAATCGAAAGACCGCAGAACAAACTGCCGGTCGACGCGCGCCGTGGTCCGCAGCTTGGCGGCGGTCTGCGCGCCGAGCAGCGTCATCTCCAGCTGCCCGTCTTCCTGGAGTTCGAAGCCGTCGTCGAGGGGCACGGTCTGGCGCACCGTGAAACCGATCTTGCCACCGCGATAGTAGACGCCGCGCCACTGCGCGTCCGACCCGTACCGGGCCAGGTCGGCGGCAAGATTCACCGACGCCTGCAGGTACGACCGATGCACGACAAACCCCATCTGGACACCCCACGCGACGAGGATGGCGAGCGAAATCGGACGCGTCAGGGTCCGCGGCAGCGGCCGCAGCCAACTCGTGAGACTCATATGAATAGAAACGTCGTCCCTACGTATCGGACTCATCGGCCTGGCGGGGGAGCAGGACCAATGCCTCTTCAGAGTGTAACCCGTTCCGCGGTAGCTGAGTCGGCTGTCCCATCGTGGACGCCGGATCGTCTGCCCAGCATCAGGGGTCGACGCGGTTGGCCGGGGCGGATCGCTCGCAGGCCTGGAGGCCTGCGTGCATGGCGCCGAGGTCGAAGGCCGGCAGCGGCTCGTCAGCGGTATGAAGGGGACGTCGCAAAGTTCACCTCGACGACGAAACTTCGAAAGTTCGAGTACACCGCTTCGCACTCGATCGTCATCCGCGTCTGGGTGAGGACCTGGCGCTGCGACGGTCGGCGCTCGGACACGGTGGGGCCGCGGTCGGTCGACTGGCTCGGCAACACCTTCAGATCGACGGCGTACAGCTCGATCATCGTCACCGGCACCAGGATGCCAAGATCTGGGCTGGGCGCGTAGCGGACGTCCATCTCGATCGTCAGGCCGATCGTGTCGTCGTCGACCCGCAGGGCCGTCTGGAGGATTCGACCGGTGGACGGATCGATCCAGACCGAGCCGTGCGCGAGCAGATCCTGCCCCTGGGCGTCGCGGATGAGCGCGGGTGGCTCGGTCGCGCGGTAGGCAACCTCCCACGTGTCGATCCCGTCCAGCTGCACCTCGTCCACCCGCTCGAATGCGAGCCGCGGTTGATCCTCCTCGGCGAGCAGGTGCAGCGCCATCGTCGGCAGGTTGAGGTCGCGGGTGATGAACCCGATGTTGTAGCGGGCACTCGCCGCACGGAGTTTCAATTCGAGCGCGGCCGGGACGACCGGGGTCTCGCGAAACAGATCGGCCAGCCCCTGGTCGCGGTCGGGCACCGGCTTGCCGTCGACGGTGATCACGTCGCGGAACACCAGCCACCGCCCATCGTCGGGCGGGCTGAACACGAGCAGTTCTGATTCCATCCGGCGGGAGCGGCCGCCGTCAACAGACTGCACGTAGTGTTCGTCAGCGATCAGGCTGCCGAAATCGCGCTGGTAGGCCGTCACGTACTCCGCGGCGCGGCCGAGCACCTCCTCGAGCGTCGGCTCCTGCGCCGCACCGGCAACGCCGGGCCAGTTCGCCAACCAGACCGCCACGGCGGCCACGAGCACCCTGGCGGTCATGCGCTCGACCCTCCAGCGTCGGTACCGGTGCCCACCCTTCGACATCGTCTGCCAGTCTAGCCTGATCGGCAGCCGACGCGAGGCGCACACATTCGAGCGCCCGGCAACGGAAGTGGGCACCGAGCGGGGCGGCGTGCGCGCAGGCTGGCAGGCAACCTCTCGTCCAGCCAACGGAGCCCAGTGGGCAGGAACGACCGAACCGGCCGGGCCTGGGGTTGCGTCACGGCGCATCAATTGGCACGATCGATGCGACAGGCGATTCAGGCCTGTTCCGGAGAACGGATGTCGACGACGGATCGATCGGAAGTCCTCTTGCTCGTGGACGACGAGCCCGCCATCCTCGATCTGATGGCGCGGATGCTGGCGGAGAACGGCTACCAGACGCTCGAAGCCCTGAGCGGGTCGCGGGCTCTGGAGGTCGCCGAAGACCAGCAGGATCCGATCCATCTGCTCGTGACCGACATCGTGATGCCGTCGATGCAGGGATTCGAGCTGGCGGCTGGACTGCAAGAGGTTCACCCGGAAACCCGGGTCCTGTTCCTCTCAGGACATCTCGAGGATCGGCGGGAGGTCCTCGAAGGCCTCGCACACACGCCCTACCCGTTTCTTCTGAAGCCCTTCACGGCCGAGTCGCTCGGCAAGAAGGTGCGGGCGATCCTCGAAGCCGCCGCGGCGGAGGACGACCGCCGCCGCCAGCCGCGCGAGGAGATCCACCTGCCGGTGCGCTACCGCGTCGAGGGCGAAACGCAGTGGCAGCTCGGCACGACAATCGACATCAGCGAGTGCGGTCTGCTCCTCGATGCCCCCGGACCGCTCGAGACGGGCCAGCGGATCGATCTGGAATTGACGCTGCCCAAGGGACTCGGACGGCACCGGCCGGGCCGAACGCGCTGCTGCGGCTTCGTCACCCGCCACGTCGACACGACCCGTGCGGTCACCTACCCCATCGGCGTCTTCGTCGCCTTCTAGTCGGCGCGGCTCGCCAACCTCCGCCGCGCGGCCTCGGCCGCGCGATGCCCTGACACAACGGCGCTCTCGATCGTTCCCGGCAGGCCGGTGTCGATCCAGTCGCCCGCCAGCAGGAGCCCCTCGACCGGCGTCTCCGTGGCCGGCCGGGCGGGCTGGCCCGGCGCGAGTGAAAACGTCGCCCGCCGCTCGCGCACGACGGTCGCGCGCACGACCGTCGCGGACCGCGCCGCCGGCAGCGCCGCGTTGAGTTCTCGCGTCGCCACCGCGATCACTTCCTCGTTCGGCAGCGCCTGCAGATCGTCCGCACCGCTCGCCACCAACGTGAGATGCGATGACTCGCCTCTGAACGCAAGACGCTTGTCGAACGCCCAGTGCATGGCGCGCCCTGGCAGCCCCACGAACGGCCACGACAGGACCCGGCGGTCGTGCCAGAGGTTCACCGAGACGATCGGCGACGACTCCAGCCGCGATGCATCCGTGAGGATGCGCTCCATCGCCGCGGGCCGCGCGACGCCCTCGAACAGACCCGCCAGCGCGAACCACGGCACGGCCGCGACGACGACACGCCCGTGAATCCGATCGCCTCGCACGCGAACCCCGGCGACACGGTCGCCGTCGAGGTCGAGACTCGCCGGGTGGTCCAGCCGGACCTCGCCGCCGTGCGCCTCGATGTAGGCTCCGGCCGGCTCGGCGTACAGCTCGTCGAGCGGCCGGCTCGGAATGCCGATCGCCGCCGCCCGGCGGTCGGTGCCCGTCAGCTCGGCCAGGACACGGACGAACGGCGCGGCCGCCGCGCGGTTCGGGTGCTGATTGAGGGCGGCCAGCGCCAGCGGCGTCCAGAGCAGATCCCGCAGCCGCGTCGTTTGACCGTGCCGAACGAGCCAGTCCTCGACCGTTTCGTGCGGCGCGGCGACGTGCGAGAGGTCGGCCGGCGCGCCGCGGCGCCGCGCGCGCGCCAGCGGCAGGAGCAGCCGCACGACGGCGAGTCGATCCGCCAGGCCGAGCGCGTCCCACGTGAGCAGACCGGCCACGACGTGCCACGGCGCCGGCAGCGACGGGCACCTGAGTCGGACCGCGTTCCCCTCGGGGTCGATCGACACCGTTTCCAGGCCGGGTTGCAGCGCGACGTTCTGCTCGGCGCCGATGGTCGAGAGAAACCGGAACGTGTCGCGGTAGCAGCCGAACAGCACGTGCTGTCCGTTATCGACCCGCTCGCCGGTCACGCGGTCGGTGAAGGCGGTGGCACGGCCGCCGAGCCTGGGCCGGGCCTCGAGCACCAGCACCGAGCGGCCCTGCCGGCAGAGGTCGGCCGCGGCGCTGAGGCCGGCGAACCCGCCGCCGATCACGATCACGTCGTGCATCTGGCGCCTCGGACGGTCACGCGTGGGGTCGACCTATCGTCCGGCATCTCCAAGATGGACCATCGTCTTGACCCAGGTCGACGCGGCGATCATGGCGCGCCGCGGCCGAGGCACCCGGATAACCCGCGAGAAGACGTCGTAGCCGGCTCGCTCGATCGCTTCGAGAATGGCGAAGTAGATGGCCCGCATGATCTCGGCCGCCACCAGCCCCCGAGCCTCGTCACGCGGCAGCACGGCCCGTGCCCGGCCGTAGTACTCCCGGGCACGCTCGCACTGGTGCCTCAAGAGCGCCACCACCGGCGCCGACAACTCGCCGCGCCGCAGGTCGTCCTCGGTGCAGCCGAACCGAGCGAGGTCCTCGATCGGAAGATAGACGCGTCCCTGGGCCAGATCGACCGCCACGTCGCGGACGATGTTGGTCAGCTGCAGCGCCACGCCGAGGTCGACCGCGTAGTCTCTGACCCGCGGATCGCGGTAGCCGAAGATTTCGATCGTCATCAGGCCGACGCCGGAGGCGACGCGGAGGCAGTATTCGCGCAGGTCGGCGAAGGTCTCGTAGCGGCGGCGGCCGACATCCATCTCCACGCCATCGACCAATCGCTCGAACGCCTCTCGCGGCAGCCCGAACCGGTCGATGAACGGCTGCAGCCGCTCGCCCTGGGTGGTCCGAGGCGCGCGGCCGTCGAAGCACGCGGCGACCTCCGTCCGCCAGCGGTCGACGGCCGCGGACACGTCCTGGGGCGTTGCCATGGACCCGCCCGACGACGGCTCGTCGACCGCGTCGTCGACGGCGCGGCAGAAGTCCCAAACGGCGATGATGGCGCGGCGCTTCTCGGCCGGCAGGGCGAGAAACGAGTAGTAGAAGTTCGTGTCGCGGCTCATCTGGCGTAGGGCTGGCGGTCGGGCCTCAGTGCTCCGCCACCGACTTCCAGCGGAGCGCCCGCCACACGATCGGGGCGGCGTCCATCGCGCCCAGTGTCGGGCGAGCGGCGAACACATCGTAGCGCGCCTCGGCCAGGCGCTCCAGGATTCTCATGCCGCCCAGCCAGGTCAGTCGCAGTTCGAATCGCAGGGACCCGCGCACACCGTCGCAGACCGGCCGGCCCTCCGCGAACATCATCCGCGTGCGGCTCGACACGCGCTCGAGCACCTGCTGCCACGCCGGCGTCATCACGCGCGCGTCGAGATCGGTCTCGCTCGCTTCGCAGTTCGCTCGGTCGTCCGCCGGCACGTACAGCCGACCGCGCCGCCAGTCGTCTTCCAGGTCCTGCCAGAAGTTCGTGAGCTGGAGCGCCGAGCAGACGCAGTCCGAGGCACGATCCAGCTCGGCATTCTCGTAGCCGGCGATCCTGAGGACCAGACGGCCGACCGGGTTGGCCGACCGGCGGCAGTAGTCCAGGAGATCGGCCCAGGTCTGGTATCGCGACGTCGTCACATCCTGGCGGAATGCACTCAGGAGATCCTCGAAGAGCGACAGTGGGAGGCGGTGGCGCCGGATCGTCTGGCCGAGCGCCAGGAAGACCGCGTCGTGCAACGGGTCCTGCCTCGCCGAAGCGCTTTGCGCGAAGGCGGGCGCCGACCTCTCCCTGCGCGTCGGGTCGGCCGCGCAGGCCTGAAGGCGGGCGCGCCAGACATCGAGCAAGCGAAGGCGCTCGGCGGCAGGACGGTCGCCGGCGTCGGCAAAGTCGTCGGCGATGCGTGCGAACGCGTAGACCGCCGCCACATGCTTGCGGGTCCCACGGGGCAGGAGCCACGAGGCTACCGGGAAGTTCTCGTAGTGCGTCCTCGCGAGCTGCTCACAGGCGGCGTAGGCCGAGGCGAGCGACGGATCGGCACGATCATGATCTGAGGGCACGGGCCGGTATTATAGCCAGCGTCGGCGGACGGCCCCGAGGCCGTCGCGGGAGACCGGAGAAGTGAGTGAATCGATCATCGACGTGTCGGGCCTGACGCGCCAATTCGGGGCTGTCACCGCCCTGGACGCGGTCAGCCTCTCGATGCCGCGCGGGGGCGTCTACGGCCTCGTCGGCGCCAACGGCGCGGGCAAAACGACCCTCATCAAGCACCTGCTGGGCCTGCTTCGAGCGGAAGCCGGCTCGGTGCGCGTCTTCGGTCTCGATCCGGTCGTGGATCCGGTCGGCGTCCTGTCGCGGATCGGGTATCTCTCGGAGGAGCACGACCTACCGGGCTGGATGCGCGTCGACGAGTTGCTTCGGTACTCGCGTGCGTTCTATCCCGCATGGGACGACGCCTATGCGGAGGAACTGCGGCAGACCTTCGCCCTGGACGCCGCGGCGACCGTCGACACCCTCTCCAAGGGACAGAAGGCGCGGGCCGGACTGCTCGTCGCGCTGGCCCATCGGCCCGAACTGCTCGTCCTGGACGAACCGTCGTCCGGCCTCGACCCGGTGGTGCGCCGTGACATTCTCGGCGCGATCATGCGCACCATCGCCGACGAAGGCCGCACGGTCCTCTTCTCGTCGCACCTGCTGGAGGAAGTCGAGCAGGTCGCCGACCACGTCACGATGATCAGCCACGGCGCGATCGTCTTGAGCGAACCGCTGGCCGCCATCAGGGAATCGCATCGGGTCGGTGACCGCGTGCCGTCCCTCGACGAAATCTTCGTCGCCTATGTCGGGTCGCCCGCCACGTCAGTCCCGGACGCGTGAGTCATGCGCTCCCCTGCCCTGGCCTTCGCCTGGGAGTTCCGCCGGCGGCATCGCTGGGGACTCGTCGGCCTGGCTGGCTACGTCCTCGTCGTCGCGGCCTTCAAGCTCCTGATCTTCGAGCCGGGACAGACCGCCACGCTGGATCCCCCCAATGGGATGACCTCCGTGGTGATCGTGCCGCTCTCGGCACTGTTCTTCTATCTCCTCGCGGTGTTCAGCTTCGGCTTCGACGGCGATCTCGCGGCGCGTCGATCGATCTACCCGACACGCCTGTTCACGCTGCCGCTGACGACTGCAGCGCTCGCTGGCTGGCCGATGCTCCACGGCGCGCTGGCGATGGCAGGCCTCTGGCTCGTCACGGCGCTGCTGTCATCGTGGGCACTCGGCATCGATGTACCGGTCGTCTGGCCGGCCCTCTACGTCGCGGTCTTTCTCGCCTGGACGCAGGTGCTGGCGTGGATGCCGTACGGGGTGCGGGGGCTGCGTGTCGCTGCCGCCCTGGTCTGGCTGGTGACGTTGAACGTCGTTGTCGTCATCGCGACCTCCTACGAGGTTGCCGAGCCGCTGATGGTTGCGATCCTGGTGCCGCAGTTTCCCCTCGCCTTTCTCGGCGCGCAGTATGCCGTGGCACGTGCCCGCCGCGGCGACCTGCCCGATTGGCTGGGCGCGTCCTCCAAGCTCCAGGTGATCGCGCATCTCGGCGCGCGCCAGCGGAAGCACTTTCCCTCGCCCACACGCGCCCAGATCTGGTTCGAGTGGCGGCAACTCGGATGGTCGCTGCCGGTGTGGGTGGCGATCCTGCTACCGGTCGAACTGGCCCTGCTCCTCTTCCCCGGCAACGACACGCCCGAGCTGGTCTTCTACACGCTGGTCGCCGCGCTCCTGACGCCACCGTTCACGGCGGCCTTCGTCACGGCGACCGCGCGCCGGTCCAACACCGATGCGAGCGACGCTTACGGCCTGGCACCGTTCATCGCGACGCGGCCGGTGACCAGCCCGATGCTCGTCGCCGCCAAGCTGACCATGGCGGCCTGGAGCACCCTCGCGGCATGGCTCATCGTGCTCGTCGCCATCCCGTTCGGCCTCACGCTATCGGGCACCTGGCCGATCGTCACCGGATGGGCGCGGCAGTGGATCGACGCCGTCGGGACGCCACGCCTGCTCGCCCTCGCGCTCCTGGCCCTCGCGACGTTGTTGGCGTCGACCTGGAAGCAGCTCGTGCAGGCGCAATGCCTCGCCCTGGCCGGCCGGGCATGGCTCGTCAAGGCGAGCGTCTTCTTCCGATTGTCGATCCTCATCGTCATCTTGCCGGCGCTTCAGTGGATCTTCGACAACGACGCGTTTTCCCAGTTGTGGCGCGCGCTCCCCTGGATTCTCGCCGCGCTGGTCGGGATCAAGCTGTCGGTTGCAGGCTGGACCGCAACGCGCCTCTATCGCGACCGGTTGCTGAGCGACCGAGTGCTGGTGGCCGGTGCGGCCGGCTGGCTCGTCGCCGTCCTGGCAGTCTACGGGCTCTTCGCCTGGCTCCTCTCCCTGCCGGCATCGATGCCGCGCCATCTCTTGGGACTCCTCGCGATTCTGTTGATCCCCCTGGCACGGCCATCGGCCGCGCCGCTGGCCCTTGCGTGGAACCGGCATCGCGGCGAGCGGCGGAACGACGTCGATCCAACGACGAATCTCGGACACCCACGCCGCGTCCTCGCCACGGTCCTGATCCTCATCGGCCTGCCGGCCGTCCTGACGATGGTCGAAGCGGCGTCGGTGTTCATGACGAACCGGACGAACGGTGTGATCGCCGCCTCCCTCCAGGGGCGCGAATACCTGTTGTACGTTCCGGAGAGCCACGACCCCACCGAGCCGACGCCGCTCGTGATCAGCCTGCACGGCGGGGGCTCCTATCCCGCGCAGCAGATGCATCTCAGCCGGTGGAACGCGGTGGCCGAGGAGCACGGTTTCCTCGTGGTGTACCCGGCAGGCAGCGGGTTCCCCAGGGTCTGGGAGGTGACGGAACCTGGAGCGGAGCTGACGGCGGAGGTCGGGTTCATCTCGGCGCTGATCGACCGGTTGGCTGCGGACTACCGCCTCGACCCGGGCCGGGTCTATGCCGACGGGCTGTCCAACGGCGGCGGCATGGCGTTCGTCCTCTCGTGCACGCTGTCGGATCGGATCGCGGCGGTCGGGCTGGTCGCGTCGGCGCAGTTCCTGCCGTGGGACTGGTGCACCGATCGGCAGGCCGTGCCGATGATGGCGTTTCACGGAACGGAAGACCGGCTGGCGCGGTACGACGGCGGCGAGTCGTGGGTGACCCCGTATCCGTTCGCGAACATTCCCGGCTGGGTGGCGAACTGGGCTGGACGCAACCGCTGCGGACCGACGCCCGTCGAAGCCGAGGTCGCGACGGACGTTAGCCGCCGGTCGTATGAGAATTGTGCGAACGACGCGGACGTCGTGTTCTACACGATCGAGGGCGGCGGCCACACCTGGCCGGGGGGCGAGCCGCTGCCGGAGTGGCTGGCCGGCGCGACCACCAGCAGCATCGACGCCAGCAGTCTCATGTGGGCGTTCTTCAGCGACCATCCGCTCACGACCGAAGCCCCGAGCTAATGTGGCTGGGAGGCAGGGATTCGAACCCCGATTCCACGGTCCAGAGCCGCGTGTCCTACCATTGAACGACCTCCCAGCATCGGCCGCGGTGGGACTCAGAACCTCTCATTATAGATAGCGCGCTCCGGCGCGACAAGCGTGCCTCACCCCGGAACATCCGGCGCTTTGGCCACCGGCGGCGTGTTTGCGGATCCTTGCGGCGGCCGATATGCTGGCGAGACGCATCCTTAATGGATGGGCACGCGTCTATATGAGGAGGCGGCTGGCCGCGAGCGGCCGTCGCGGAACGGACGAATCGGTTCGAGTTGTCTGGAGGTGGGCGTGAGCCGCAACGCGGTATGGTCGTTGACGCTGGTGCTCCTGGTGGGAGCCTGGGCGCCGCTGTCAGCCCAGCAGGCCGGCACTGCTCAGGATGACGTCGTCGCCCGCGTCGGCGATCGCGAGGTCACGCTCGGCGAGCTCGAACAGCGGTGGCGCGAGACCGATCCGGGGTCGTTCATGCAGGTGGCGCAGTCGCGGTTCGACGCACTCGACCAGTATCTCGACCTGCTCGTCGGCGACCGGATCCTGGAAGTCGAGGCGGCTAACCGCGGCATCTCGGTCGACGCGCTCCTGCAGGCGGAACTCCCCGGTCGGCTCAGCCCGGTAACCGACGCCGACGTCGAGCAGTTCTACAACAGCCTGGGCAGCGGGCAGACGCAGGGTCGGACGCTCGAGCAGCTGCGCGTGCCGATTCAGAACTTCCTGCAGCAGCAGCGCCCGGCGCAGGCGCGCGCCGAACTCGTCGCCGAACTGTCGGCCAGCTTGAACCTGCCGGTCGAAAACCTTCTGGACCCGCCGCGACAGAACGTGTCAGTGGCGCCGACCGACCCGATCAAGGGGACGTCCGAGGCCTCGGTGGAAATCATCGAGTTCTCGGAC
>JASLOV010000126.1 GCA_030745285.1 Dehalococcoidia bacterium
TCAGCGCGGTCAGGTGCTCGCCGAAGACGCCGCCCCGGGGGTCGAACGGCCGCAGCGCCGCCAGCTCGGCGACGGAGCCGACTGCGTTGTGGGTGGGCGCGCCGCCGCGCTCCGCCGAGGAGGATGCAAACTCGCTGCCCCAGGCCTCGGCGAAGTAGCTGGCGCGCGGGTTGAACTTGATGAAGTCCCAGTCGCTGCCGCGATACTGCTCCAGAGTCGTGGCCACGATGTCTTCGGGCGTCCCCTCCCGCAAGTAGTCGTGCCCCCACATCGAGACGGGGACGCGGTCGACCGGCTGGCCGGCCAGGGCCGCGCGCACCCGCTGCTTCTTCGTCATCTCGGCCATCGTAGTCACCTTCCCGTTGCCCTCTTGCTCGCTTGCCCTCGTACTCGCCTGCCCGTCGTCGCGCCTACAGCCGCTCGATGACGGCGTCGCAGAACTGCTCGGCCGTGGAGTCTCCCCCCTGGTCGGGCGTCATCGTGGATCCATCCGCGAAGACCGCCTCGATGGCGCCGACCAGGCGGTCCCCGGCATCGCCCAGTTCGAGGTGGTCGAGCATCATCGCCGCCGAGAGCAGCGTCGCGGTCGGGTTGATCGTGCCGGCGCCCATGATGTCCGGCGCGGTGCCGTGCACCGGTTCGAAGTAGGCGAAGTCGTCGCCGTAGCAGGCGCTGGGGGCGAGCCCGAGGCCGCCGACGAGCGCCGCCGCCTCGTCCGAGAGGATGTCGCCGTAGAGGTTGGGCAGCACCACGACATCGAGGTCGAGCGGGGTGGCGACGATGCGGCGCGCGAAGTCGTCCGCGAGGTAGTTGGTGTATTCGATGTCGTGGTATTCGCTCGCGACCTCCGCGGCGACATCGCGGAAGAGCCCGTCGGTCTGCGGTAGCACGTTCCACTTGCACGCGGAGATCACGCTGCCGCGGTGGCCGCGATCCTTGCGGCGCTGCGCGAGCCTGAACGCGAACTCCACGACGCGGCGGGTCTTCTCCTCCGTGATCACCTTGATCGCGAACCGACCCCCGCTCTCGGGCAGGGGGTTGTTGCGGCGGCTGGTGAGCTTGAGTGGGGTGAGCAGCGAGAGATCGCCTTCGATGCCGGTGTACACATCCTCGGTGTTCTCGCGCACGATCACGAAGTCGATGCCCTCCGGGTTGCGAAGGGGGCTCTCCGCGCCCGGTAGGTAGCGCGTCGGACGTACGTTTGCGTACGTGTCCTTGCCGTAGCGCAGGTAGCCGATCGCGGGCGTTGCGCCACTGGAGGAGCCGAAGAGCGTCGTGTCCGTGGCTTCGATCGCCTCGATGCAGACGTCGTTCCAGCGGTCGCCGTGCTCGCGCCGTCCGGCCTGGCCGTCGGGCAGCTCGACGAACTCGATGCCGGGCTCCATCGCCTGCAACACCCGCAGCGATGGCAACACCGCCTCTGGGGCGGCATCGTCGCCGGGGATCACGCACACGCGCCTGGTCATATCCACGCACCTCTCATCGTCCGCCCGCAGCCTGTCGCAGCCGAGCGGTGGCCGAGCCCTGCCGCTCGTACCCTCGCGCGATGATAGCCCGGCAGGCGGCCATCCGAACTGTGGAGGCCGTCAAGAGGGATGCTCTTGAACTGCCCGGGACGATGGTCCCGGGACCCCGTGACCATGGGGGGTAGGCGACCTCAATGGCGCTCAATACGCTGCCTCCATGAAACCTGAATCGGGTGCGCTGGCTGGCCGCTTTTCGTTCCTGCAAACGATCGGGTGATAGGCTTCGCTTCCATCAGCGGTGCCGCAACGGAGACGATTGATGGCTGAGGATACGCAATTCCGCGTGCTGCTTGTGGACGACCACGAGATCGTGCGACGCGGACTGAAGACGGTACTCCAGGAACGAACGGACATCGTCGTCATCGGCGAGGCCGGGACGGTGAAGTCCGGCATCGAGGAAACGATGCGGCTGGAGCCGGACATCGTGCTCATGGACCTGCGATTGCCGGACGGCTCCGGCGTCGAAGCCTGCCGTGAGATTCGCTGCAACTCGCCGGACACGAAGGTCATCATCCTCACCTCCTATGCCGACGAGGACGCGCTGTTCGCGGCGATCATGGCCGGCGCGGCCGGATACGTGCTGAAGGACCTCGACCCCAGCCGTCTGCAGGAGGCGATCGCCACCGTCGGTCGCGGTGGCTCGCTGCTCGACCCGAAGATGACGACGACCGTGCTGGAGCGCGTTCGCAAGGGCGCCGCGCAGCACCCGGCCGACGACGCGTTCGCCTCGCTCTCGCCACAGGAGGACCGCATCCTCAAGTTCATCGGCGAAGGTCTGACGAACCGCGAGATCGCGGAGCAGCTCTCGCTGAGCGAGAAGACGATCAAGAACTACGTCTCCCAGATCTACTCGAAGCTGCATATCGAGCGACGGTCGCAGGCAGCGACGATAGCCACCGAACGGCGCCTGCGCAAGGAGCAGTAGCTCCTTACCATCGCCCCCGGCTCGCGAGTCTCGTAGCCCGAGGGCGGCGCGTCCGCACGCTGCTCACGCCCCGCCCGGCCGGCCTTGCGCAGCCAGCGACGCGTCCGGGCTGCTACGCTGCGCACGTTGCGGCTCAGGGCGGCCCACGGTGGCCAAGGCGGCACAGCCAGACACGGCGACGACGATCAGGAGGAAGCGGATGGCAGCAGCTCTCGAGGGAATGCGCGTGCTCGACATGACCCAGTACGAGGCGGGCACTTCGTCGACGCAGATGCTCGCCTGGCTCGGCGCCGACGTCCTCAAGGTAGAATCGCCGCGGGGTGACCCCGGGCGGCACGTCTTCACCCGCGGTACGGACGACTCGCAGTACTTCCTCAACTACAACAGCAACAAGCGCAGCATCGTACTCGACCTCAAGGCAGAGCGCGGTCGTGAGCTGTTACTCGACCTCGTGCCGAAGTTCGATGTCTTCGTCGAGAACTACGGCCCCGGCGTGATCGAGAACCTCGATATCGGCTATGACGTGCTCAGTGCCGTCAACCCGCGCCTGATCTACGCGCGCATCAAGGGCTACGGCCTCGACGGCCCGTATTCGCAGTTCAAGTGCTTCGACCCCCTGGCCCAGGCAGCGGCGGGGGCGATCTCGGTCACCGGCGAGCCCGACGCCGACCCGATCAAGCCCGGGCCGACGATCGCCGATACCGGCACCGGGATGCAGACGGCGCTGGCGGTCACGGCCGCCTGGGCGCAGCTCCAGCGCACCGGCCAGGGCCAGCTGATCGAACTCTCGATGCAGGAAGTGATGACGATGTTCATGCGCACCGCAGGCGTCTCCGACTGGGCGCAGCGGCCTGCCGTCCGACGGGGCAACCGGGGCGGGGCGCCGACCGGGATGTACCCCTGCGCGCCGGGCGGACCGAACGACTACATTTACATCCACGTCGCCACATCGCGGCTGTGGGACCAGCTTTGCACCGGTATGGAACGCCACGACCTGCTGATCGACGAGCGCTTCCAGACGGGCCGCCTGCGCATGCAGAACGCGGACGTCCTGCGCGAAGAGATCGCGAAGTGGACGACGCAACACACCAAGCACGAGGCGATGCAACTGCTCGGCAAGGCCGGCGCGGCCGTCAGCGCCGTGTTCGACACGATGGATGTCTTCAACGACCCGCACCTCAAGGCACGCGGCTTCATCGAACAGGTTGAGCACCCGGCGGAAGGGACGGTGACGCTGATGAAGTCGCCGATCCGCATGTCGCAGTCGGAGGTCCCGTTGCAGCCGGCGCCGACGCTGGGGGGCAACACCGACGAGGTGCTGGCC
>JASLOV010000127.1 GCA_030745285.1 Dehalococcoidia bacterium
CCGCCGTCCGAGGCGCCGCCCCGGATCGTGGCGTCCTCACCGCCAACGACGATGTCGCGGCCGCCGAGCTTGCCGATGGCGACGATGGCGTTCGAGGGCGTGAAACCGGTCAGTTCGCCCTCCTCGCTGTACTCGGTGCTGCCCGATAACACGCCGTACTCGCGGTACGAGCCGTCATCGAGCAGGCCATCGAGCCGCTCGCGGAGGGTCAGTTCGCCGCGCTCATGGTGGCGGGCGACGGCCTCCTCGCCGCCCATCTCGCGAGCGATCGCCCGCCGCCGCTCAATCTCATCGACTTCTGGTTGCCACGTCATTCCAGCGCTCCCTTTGCCGCGTACTCGGCGATCTCGTCTCCACTGAGGCCGACCACCTCGCTCAACACCTCGAACGTGTCCGCGCCGATCAGCGGCCCCAGCCACGGGGGCACGGGTCCGCCCATCATCCGGATCGGGTTGCGGTGCACCAGGAAGTCGCGACCGACGGGGTGAGGCAGCCGTGCAAAGTGCTGGTCCGAGAGTGTGGGGTCGATCTCCACGATCTCCTCGATGTTCTGGAACGGTCCGGCCGGCACGCCTCGCTCCTGGAGCGCGGTGGCCAGCTGCTGCCGGTCCCACCGCACCGTCCACCGCTCAATCACGGCATCGATCTCGTCCTCGTGCTGCTGCCGCCCTCGCAGTGTGCCGAACCGCTCGTCCCGCAGCGCCTCGAGGCCGTCGAAGGCGATGAGCGCCGCCCACTGCGAGCCGTCCTCGACGGCGATCGCGCACCATGAGTCGTCGCCCTCGCAGCGGTAGATATTGTGGGGCGCCGCCATCGGGTCGCGATTGCCGGGCTTCGGCGGCAGCTCGCCATTCGCCGTGTATTCGAGCACGGTGGCGCCGCTGATTGCCGCGGTCGACTCGTACTGGCTTATCTCGATGAACTGGCCCTCGCCGGTGCGGTCGCGATGGTGAATCGCCGCCACCAGCGCCGTGGCGGCGTGGAAGGCGTTGGCCGAGAAGTCCGGGTACTGGTGTCCGAACGGCAGCGGCGGGTCGGAGGGATGGCCGGAGACGGCTTTGATGCCGCCCACGCCGGCAAAGGTGTCGCCGAAGCCGCGCCAGCCGGTGCGCGGTCCGCTGCTCTCCATCGCCGGCACGTTGACGACGATGATGCCGGGGTTGAGCTCGCAGGCCTGCTCGTACCCCACGCCCCAACGCACCAGCTGGTCGCCGGCGAGGTTGCAGATGATGGCGTCGGAGACCCGCACGAGGCGGCGCAGCAGCTCGCGCCCGCCCTCGGTAGTGAGGTCGAGCGTGCAGGATCGCTTGCCGGCGTTTACGTCCTGGAAGTAGCCGCCGGTGTCCGGGTTGCTGTTTGCGTCCCCGGGCAGGTCGCCGTACAGCGGCGTGCGATTCGCCCTGCCGACATCCATGCGGGAGCGTGATTCGACCTTGATCACGTCCGCCCCGAAGTGAGCCAGGAAGCGCGTCGCCAGCGGGCCGGCGATGATCCAGCTGAGATCGATGATGCGGATGCCCTCGAGCGGGAGCGGCACGGCTACACCACGCCATCGTGCCGCGGCGTCGCCAGTTGGGCGGTGTCCACGCCGAGCGCCTCGTATACCTCGGCGTTGTGCTCGCCCAGCAGTGGCGGCCGGCGCGAGATGCGGTACGGCGAGGCGCTGAACCGCATTGGCGTGCCGGCGTCGACGAAGGCCGCATCGAGTTCTGGATGCTCGATGTCGACGAAGAATGCGCGCTGTTGCAGGAACGGGTCCGCCACCATCGCGGCGGCATCGTTCACCGGCAGTGAGAGGATGCCCAGCCCCTGCGCCGCCTCCGAGATATCCTGCCACGGCACCCGGGCCACGGCTCGCACCACCATCGCCTCGATCTCCGGGTTGCCGGCGAGCTGATCCGGCGGAAACTCCTGGAGCCGGCACACCTCGTCCGACGCGCCGAGCGCCTCGAAGAGGCTGCGCAGCAGCGCGGGGTCGCGGTAGGCGACGAGCGCCACGTAGCCGTCGAGCGCCTCGTAGAGGCCGGGCCCGGCGTCGGCTCGCGATTGGCGTTCACGGCGGAACCCGAACTGGTCGTACATCGACGCGTTCGACATCTGCAGCGAGACGAGCGCGCCTACACGCTCCATGGCGATGTCGACGAATTCGCCAATGCCGTGCCTGCGCGCGCCGAGCAGCGCGACCACCGCGCCCAGCGCGGCGGCGAGCCCGCTCATCTCGGAGGCCTGCTCCGGTCCGAAGCGGGCCGGGCGCTCGTTGCGGTGGCCGAAGATGTGAATCATCCCGCTCATCGCCTGACAGACGAGGTCGCCGCCGAGCCAGTCCGCCCGCTCCCCCTCGAGCCCGAACGGTGTTTGCGAGACCGTCACCAGCGGGTGGTCGGCGGTCGCGAGCGCCCTCGGGTCCAGCCCCAGCCGGAAGAGTTGCCCGCTATCGAAGACGAGGTCGACCGAATCGATCAGGCGGCGCAGCAGTCCCCGCCCCTGCTCGTGCGGTAGTCGAGCGTGACGCCTCGCTTTCCGCTGTTGTAGTGCAGGAAGTAGAGACTGAGCGCCTCGGCTTCCTCCGCTCCGGCCGGTGCGGCGGACGCCCTCGGGAGAGCGCGGTAGAGCGGGTGGCGTCGTCGCTGCTGGGAGCTCCCGGGTAGCTCCACCCGCACGACGTCCGCGCCCATGCCGGCCAGTAATTTGGGGCCATAGGCGCCGGCGTCCTTCACGAGGTCGAGCACACGCGTGCCCTCCAGCGCGCCGCCCATCAGGCCGCACCACTCGTGCCGGTAGCGGCGGGTTGAACCGGGAGGTGGGGGTGGGGCATCACGCTGGAGATCATCGCCCAGCTGTCAATCGAGCAGTCGTGGACGGTCGCGGGACCGGCCGGCGGCCGGTGCATCAGAGGTGACGGCGGCGCTAGAATCGCGCCGGCACCGGCCTGCACGGCGAGCAGCACTTCGAGTACCACCGCCCGATGTGTCCCGGCGACGTGCTCACGTCGCGGGTCGGGGCCGGGCAGCGGTGAGAGAAGGAGGGGTGGCGCGGCGGCACGCTCTCCTTCGACGAGACCGTCACCGAGTGCTGCAACCAGCACGGCGAACTGGGCGAACTGGTGGTCACCGCGCGAGACGTCGGCGTGCGCACCGGGCGGCTGCTGGAGCGGGACCGAGCCGGGCTTACCTCACCGCCCCTGACGACGTCAGCGACTCGGCTTCCTCGGCGCTGAACCCGGCTTCGGTCAGCAGGTCGGCGCTGTGCTGGCCGGCATGCGACGGCGGACCCTGGATCGCGCTCTCCGTGCGGCTGAAGCGCGGCGCCGGCGCCGGCTGCACGACGCCCGCGACCTCCGCGAAGGCATTGCGATGCTTCGCGTGGGGATGCTCGGGCGCCTCGGACGGTTCGAGCACGGGCGCGAAGCAGACGTCTGACCCTTCCATGATCGTCTCCCATTCGGCCCGCGTCTTGCTTTTGATGCAGGCGGTTACCATCGCCTTCCTCTCGGGCCACGCGTCGCGATCGTGCTGCTCGCCGGCCAGCGCCTCCTTCAGCCCGGTCAGCTCCAGCATCTCCGCGTAGAATTGCGGCTCGATCGAACCCAGCGAGATCCATTTGCCGTCGGC
Organism: Dehalococcoidia bacterium; assembly: GCA_030745285.1. Taxonomy (GTDB): domain Bacteria; phylum Chloroflexota; class Dehalococcoidia; order UBA2979; family UBA2979; genus SHYR01. The sequence continues at coordinate 3,612 of JASLOV010000127.1, forward strand.
GGTCTCGTACGCGTCGTAATAGTGCGAACCGGTGTCGAGCATGTTCGAGGCGTGCTCCGGCGACCAGCTGCCGGAGGCCAGTCCCCCATGCAACGACGTCGCCAGCACGCTCGCCCCGTCCACCATTGCCGCGTCGACGACCTGGCCCTTGCCGGACGATGCCGTCTCCAGCAGCGCGGCGACCAATCCGAGCGCCAGCAGCATACCGCCGCCGCCGAAGTCGCCCACCAGGTTCAGCGGCGGCACCGGCGGTCCGCCCGCGCGCCCGATCGGGGCG
>JASLOV010000128.1 GCA_030745285.1 Dehalococcoidia bacterium
TCGCCCGCCCCCCCGTTTGGCGTGCCCGGCGCCGGCGCCGCGGCCGCCCGGGCCACGCCCCCACCGATCGGCCAGGAACTGGCCGACGTGGTCAGGCGGCTGGTCGGCCGCCTGGGCCTGAGCAGCGGCACGCCGCTGGCCGCCGGCGAGCGCGTGCCGGTGCGGATGGCCCATCCACGCTTCGGCGGCGAGGGGCTGGGCTGGCTGCGCCCGGTCGGCGTCGCCGTCGAGGGCGAGCCGCAGCCGGACGCGCTGCTGGCCGCTGTGGAGCTGCTGACGCTGGAGCAGGCGCTGGAAGCGCTGCCGACGGAGGTGGAGCGCGTCGTGCTGCGCGCCGCCGCGAAGCTGCTCGGCTGAACGGACTGGCCGAGGGAGACCCGCCCCGACGGTCCCGCACAATAAGAGAGGCCGCCCGATGGGCGGCCTCTCTGTTCTTGCCGTTCTCGCTTGCCCGATACCGGGTTGCTCCGGCATGGACGCCAGAACCGAAGGGCGCTAGAAGTCCATCCCCGGCATCTCGTTGGCGCCGGGCGGCATCATCGGCGGCGCCGCCTCCTCGATCTCGCCGACGACGCTGGCCGTGGTCAGCATCAGCGCCGCCACGGAGATTGCACTCTCCAGCGCCACGCGCGAGACCTTCACCGGGTCGATGATGCTCAGGTCGAACATGTTGCCCATGCGCTCGCCGGCGACATCGAAGCCGACGCTCTGCTCGGCATCGCGCACGTCCTGGACGATCACCGAGCCCTCGAGCCCGGCGTTGTGCATCAGCTGACGCATCGGCGCCTCCAGCGCGTCGCGAAGGATGCGCAGGCCGGTCGCCACGTCATCGTTCTCGGCGTCCTCGATCAGCGGGTCGAGCACGGACTGCGCGCGAATGAAGACCACGCCGCCGCCCGGCACCACGCCTTCCTCCAGCGAGGAACGGGTGGCGGAGAGAGCGTCCTCCACGCGGAACTTCTTTTCGCGCACCTCGATCTCGTTCGCGCCGCCGACCTTGATCACGCCGATGCCGCCGGCCAGCTTGGCCAGCCGCTCCTGCGCCTTCTCGCGCTCGAACTCGGAGCTGATGTCGTCGATCTGGGCGCGAATCTGGCGGATGCGAGTCTGGATCGCTTCGTCCGAGCCATGGCCCTCGATGATCGTGGTGACGCTCTTGTCGGCGACGATGCGATGCGCACGGCCGAGGTCGGCGAGCTGTGCGCTCTCGAGCTTGCGGCCCATCTCCTCCGTCAGGAAGGTGCCGCCGGTGAGCACCGCCAGGTCCTCGAGCGAGGCCTTGCGGCGGTCGCCGAAAGAGGGGGCCCGGATCGCCAGCGGGTTGAGGGTGCCGCGCATCTTGTTGACAACCAGCGTGGTCAGCGCCTCGCCCTCGATGCCGTCGCAGAGGATCACGAGGTTCTTGGAGACCTCGAGCACCTTCTCCATCAGCGGCAGGATGTCGTTGACGTTCGCGATCTTGGCGTCGGTGATGAAGATGAACGGGTCGTCGAGATCCGCCTCCTGGCGGTCGCTGTTCGTCACGAAGTAGGGCGAGAGCCAGCCGTGCTCGATCTGGAGGCCGTCGACGACCTCCGTCTCGTAGAAGAGCGAGCGCCCCTCCTCGATCGTGATCACGCCGTCCTTGCCGACCTGCTCCATCACGTCCGAGACGAGCTCGCCGATCTCCGCGTCGTTGCCGGCGATCGTGGCGACCGCGGCAACGGTCTCCTTGCCCTCGACCGGGACGGCCATGCTGCGCAGCCGCTCGCCTACGGCGCGCCCGCCTTGCTCGAGTCCGGTGCGAATCTCCATCGGGTTGGCCCCGGCGGCGATGTTGCGCATGCCCTCGTGGAAGATCGCCTGGGCGAAGACGATGGCGGTGGTGGTGCCGTCACCAACGACATCGTTGGTGCGAACGGCGACCTGCTTCAGGAGCTGCGCGCCCATGTTGTGGAAGCGGTCCTTGAGGTCGATCTCCTTCGCGACGGTAACGCCGTCCTTCGTGATCACCGCAGGTCCGTAGGACTTGTCGAGCACGACGTTGCGACCGCGCGGGCCGAGCGTGACCTTGACGGCATCGGCCAGCAGGTCGACCCCGTGGCGCAGCTCACGCCGCGCGTCTTCATCGAACTTCAGAATCTTCGCTGGCATGCTCTCTCCCGGCTGTCGGACTGGTCGATCGGTCGAGGCCGCGGCTGATGCGAGCGGACGGCCCGCGATGGCTCGCTAGCTCGCTAGCTCTTCTTGCCGCCGGCCCCGCCCTCTTCGAGCTTCGCGAGCACGTCCTGGAACTTGATGATGAGGTATTCCTCGTTGTCGACGGTCACCTCCTGGCCCGTGTACTTCTGGTAGAGCACGCGATCGCCCGTGGCGAGTTCCGAGGTCTCGACGACCCCGGCATCGTTCATCTTGCCGGGGCCGACCGAGAGCACTTCACCATGCTGCGGCTTCTCTTTCGCGGATTCCGGGATCACGAGACCGGACGCGGTCACTTCTTCCAGTTCGACGGGCTTCAGGACGATGTGGTCCGTCAGCGGCACAACGGTCGTCGGCAAGGCGCTGCCTCCTCATGCGGTCGAGCGTACGCACATTCGCGCCCGCTCGCGGGTTCCTAACGTCGGGGGATGTTAGCACTCTCCTCGCGAGAGTGCCAACAGCGACTGCCGGGTGGCGGGCCCGTCGCGCGGTGCGGCAGAGCCCGCGCAAGGCGCAGTGGCGCCGCTTGCTGCTCGGCGGCTCCCAGATTGCCGGGCGGTCGGACGAGTGGTGACACGCAGCGACCCCTTCTGCGGAGGACGCAGCCGGGCGTACACGCTTTCGTGTATGCTCGGGTCATGGCCCCAAATTCGCCGCCCGCTCCTGAGACCGGCTCGGAACCGAACATCACAGCAAGCCCCCGAACGGGGGCCCGAAGGGGGTGGGACGCCGGCCGGGTATTGCGGCTGCGCACGCACCTCGCCGAGACGCAGGACGCGATGGCCCGCCGCCTCGGCACGCGCCAGCAGACGGTCTCCGAGTGGGAGACCGGCGCCAGCCGCCCGCGTGGCATGTCGCAACGTCTGCTACACCTCCTCGCCGAGGAGAGCGGCTTCTACGACGCCCTCTCCGACGCGGGGCCGCCGACGGCACCGGCTGACGCACGATCGAGCGAAGCCAGCGACGGCTCGGAGCCGCACAAGCCGCCGGAGCGGCACGAGCCCCCGGAGCAACACGAGCCCGACGACCCCGCGGCTCAGGGCGGGGGAGGGCGTGATGCTGACTGAGATCGCCCCGGCGGTCGCGGCCGGCTGGCACCCGCGTGCCCTGCACGATGCGCACTGCATCGCGGAGCGGGCCGCCCGGTACCGGACGCAGCGCCCGGAGGCCGAGACGAACGCGGCCGGTGGCGCCGGCGCCGTGGCCGAGCATGAACTGACGGCGCTCTGGTTGCTGGGACGGGTGCCGCAGCCGCTGTTGCCGTGGCCGTTGCTGCGGCCGGGCCGGGCCGGGCCGGCAGGGGAGCGGGCCCCGACGTGCGCGAGGCGGTGTTCGTACGCGACGGCGTGCCGCTGGCCGGCGATGTCGAGGTGCATCTGCGTGCCTCCGACTTCGGCCGCCACGGTCATGGCACAGACCACGCCTACGATGGCGTCGTGCTCCACCTCGTCTGGCGGAACGACCTCACCGGGCCGGTCGCGCTGGCGAGCGGGGCGACCGCGCCGGCCGTCGCCGTCCAGCCGGCGCTGCGCACGGCGGCGCGATTACGTGCGCGGCTGCGGCTCGGCCCGCAGCTGCCCCCACCCTGCGCCGCGGCCGGGCGGCCCGGGCGGTCGGGCTGTGCGCAGGCAGGCCGGCAGGCGGACCAGCAGGCGGACCAGACACGCATCACCTAACAGGTGCGGGCCGAGGGGCGGAGGCGGCTGGCGGAACGAGTGTGGCGAGCGGCACGGCTGGCGGAGCGCGACGGCTGGGACGCGGCGTGGCGGCTGCTGCTGGAGCGGGCGCTGCGCTCCAGCGCCGGGCGGCGGAGGCGCGCCGCGGCGGAGGGGCCGGGCGAATCGACGCCGGGGGCGCAGGGGACGCCAGCCCGGACGCTCGATCGCGTCGAACCGTGGCCGCTGCTCGAGCCGCTGGCGCGTGACGGCCGGCCGGGGCCGCTGATCAGGGCGCTGCGAGGGCCGCCGCTCGTACCCGAGCCGCTGGGCCGCGGGCGGGCGGCGGAGGTCGGCTGGAACGCCGCGCTACCGCTGCTGGCGGCGCGGGCCGCCGCCTACGGCGACGTCGACCCCGCGCGGCACGGCGGCGCTGGCGGCGAGCTGGCCGGCGCCCCGCCCCTACGGCTCCACGCGCACGCTGGCGGCGGCCCTCAGCGGCGCCGAGCGCACGCCCACCGGCGGCGGCGCGCTGTGGGCACAGGGCCTGCTCCACACCCAGGAGCTGTGGTGCCGTCGCGGCGGCTGCGGCGCCTGCCCTTTCAGCGCCGATCGAAAGCCTGGCGAGTAGCCCTCGCGCGACGCCCGCACCCGCTGCGCACGTCCATCGCGCCCGGCTGCAGGTCGCCACAACCGGCCCAGGCCACCTGCACGTCGAGCAGCCAGCCGAAGGCTGGCCGTCAGGCAGACAGCCGAAGGCTGCCGCGGCGGGCGGTCGAGAAGATGTCGAGCGGGGCGGCGGGATCGACGGCCTCATCGAGGTGACGGAAAGCGGCCGCGCCGATCATCGCGGCATTGTCCGTGCAGAGATCGGGCGGAGGGATGAAGAGCGGCACGGTCGCTCGCTCCTGCACGCGTTCGCGCAGTCGGGCGTTGGCGGCGACGCCGCCGGCGAGCAGCAGCGAGCCCGCCGCCTCACGCTCCGCCACCCGCGCCGCCTTGCGTGAGAGCACGTCCGCCACCGACTCCTCGAAGGCCCAGGCGACCTCGGCCGCGGGTGGGGCCGCGGGTGGGGCCACAGGTGGTGTCACGGGTGGCGGCTCGCCGCTCGGACCACCCTGCTGGGAGACGCCGCGCACGGTGTGCAGCACCGCCGTCTTCAGGCCGGAGAACGAGAAATCGTCGCTTCCCCGCAGCCAGGCCCGGGGCAGCGTCAGCGTGCGGTCGGTGGCGGTGCGGGCCAGCGCGGAAAGCGGCGGGCCGCCAGGATAGCCGAGGTCGAGCAGGCGCGCGACCTTGTCGAAGGCCTCGCCGGCGGCGTCGTCCCGGGTGCCGCCGAGGCGGCGGAACTGACCGTGGCCCTCCATCAGCAGCAGCTCCGTGTGGCCGCCGGAGACGACGAGCGCCAGCGCCGGCAACTCGGGCTCCTCCGCCCCCAGCCAGTTGGCGCTGACATGCCCCTCGATGTGGTCGACGGCGATCAGCGGCAGGCCGCGGGCGTAGGCCAGGCCGCGTGCCGCGTTGAAGCCGACGACGAGCGCGCCGGGGAGGCCGGGGCCGGCGGTGGCGGCGACGGCATCGAGGTTGTCCCAGCCGCACTCCGCCCGTCGCAGCGCCTCTCGGACGACGGGCAGCAGGGCGCGCAAGTGTTGCCGCGCCGCCACCTCCGGCACAACGCCGCCGGTTCTGGCATGCAGCTCGTCCTGGGAGGCGACGACGCTGGAGAGCGCACGCCGCCCGTCGACGACGACGGCGGCCGCCGTCTCGTCGCACGAACTCTCGATCGCCAGGATTCTCGTCACCGGGGCAGGGTACCCCCGGAGCCGGGGACGGTCAGCGGCCCGGACCGTCGGTGCGTCACTCCGCGGGAGTGAAGGCGTAGATGCCGTCCCCGGTCAGTACGAAGAGCTCATCGCCCCCACCAGCCCCGTCACGCTGGCCGCGCGGCGCGAACGTCACCCCCCGCAGATCGAAGAACTGCGCGTGCCGGTACTGGGCGATGAACTCCCCAGCGGCATCGGAGACGACGATGCGCCGGCCGCCGCGGTCGGCGACGTAGAAGCCGCCGGCGCCATCCTCCGCGAGACCGGCCGGGGACTGCGGCGGCAGGTCGACGCCGCGCAGCAGCGGCGGCAGCTCGCGACCGAGCCGGAAGCGGCGCAACGCCCCGTCGCCATCGAGCAGCACGACGTCTCCATCGACGGCGAGCGCGCTCGCGCCGGCCAGCGGCAGCCCCCCCAGCAACCCGCCCCGCTCAGAATCGTAGTCGTCGCCGGCGGGGAAGTAGCGCCAGATCTCGCCGCCCTGGGCGTCGAGCAGATAGAGGTTGCCGGCGTATGCGGCGATTGCCTGCACTGAGGCAATCTCGGTCACATCGCGCAGTTGCAGTACCGCGGGCCCGCCCTCGTCCGCCACCACGCCGTCGAGCGGCGGCGGGGCGAACGCGAACAGCGTGCGCGAAGCGTCGAGCAGCAGCAGCCGGCCCGCGGCGCCGTCCCACACCATCGCCAGCGGCTCGGCCGCGACCGCCCCGCCGTAACGCTCGCCAATACGGTAGACCTCGACCACCGTGGCTGCGGTGTGGCCCGCGTCATCAACGCCGGCCACACCATCGATCCGGAAAAGCCGGCCACCGGCTTCGTCGATCAGCCAGAGCGCGCCGCCGCCGGCGGCGAGCGCAGACGGCCGCACCGGCGCGGTCAGTGCCCCCTGGAACTCCAGCACCTGCCGCAGATCGCCCACCTCGACCACGGCGTCCAGCTCCGCCAGAGCGGCCGCCGCCCGCACATCCAGCGCCAGCCCGCGCGCATCATCGGGTTCGATCGAACGTGCCTGCGCCAGCTCCACGATCGCCGCCTTCAGCAGTGCTCGCCGCTCGGTGGACTCGCCGGCCAGCGCGGCGTCATCGAGCAACGCCGCCGCCGCCGTCAGCGCCTCGGTCAGGCGCGCCTCACGGTCCTCGGCCAGCAGCGGCGGCAGGGCGAAGCGAGCGATCAGCACCACCAGCAGCAGCGCCGCGGCCACCAGTCCGATCGAGCGCCAGGGCAGCCGGCCCGTGCCGTCACCGCCGGCGACGCGCGGCCGCCGCAACGACGGCAACCCGCCGCGGGTCCCGCCGGCCGCGCCGTCGGAGAGGCCGCCGGATGCGCCGCCATCGCCGGTCCCGGAGTCGACGTTCGGGTCGCGGACCGGCTCATCCGGCAGGCCTCTGCCGCTACCGGCATCCGCCGCAGGCGATGGCAGCTCGACCGGGGCAGGGGGGAGGTCGGCCGCGCCCTCGATCTCCGCGATGAGCACCGCGGTGACATCGCGCACGCTGCGGGTGCCAACGAACAGCTCCGCCAGCACCCGCTCCGGGCCGGTCGTCAGCGCGGCCGTGATCGCCGCCGGATCGCGCGCCTGCTCGGCGGCGCTGGTCAGCAGCAACAGCTGGCGACCGGCTTCCAGCGGGACGGAACGGAAGAGCGGCTGGACCGGTTCGTGACCGCCCAGCGGCTGAACGGCGGGGTCGCCGGCGGTGGTGAGTCGCTCCGCCCCCTCCGCGTCAGCGACGTAGACGAGGCCGGGGCCGGCCTGGGCCACCGTGGCCTCGCCGTCGCGGATCGCTACGCAGGTGATGCCGATCGCGATCTGGTGCTCGCGCAGGGAGCGGCGGTTCCACTCAGAGAGGTTGGCGTGAGCCTGCTGCAGGGCGCGCAGCAACCCGCCGGTGAGCGAGAGCGTCTCCCGCGCGAAGAGCTCGGCGACGGCGCCCGCCACCTCCTCGCAGAAGTCGGCCGACCGCTCGTCCACGGGCTCGGCGAGCACGAGCAGACGGACGGGGCCATCCGCGGAGGGGCGCGTGCGGTCGACGAGCCAGGGGCCGTGTTCGCGGACTTCGCCTTCGACGATCGCGTAGCGGCCGACCCAGATACCCATCGACGGTCAATCTGCGGGGAGCAATGCGGCGGTGCGCCGGAGCGGCGCGGGTGACGGCTTGATCATCATAGCGCCGCACCCTGCTGACGGCGCGGCAGCTACGAGCAGGTAGTGCGACCAATCGGGTACGACCGGGCGGCGCGACGGTGACCGTGACGGGGTGCGCCGGGGCGGACACTCCGAGCAGCCGGTCAGGTCGAACGGCTCGCCGATGCGCGGGCGGAGCGATCACGCCGGCCGTTCAGGCCGGCTGTTCATGCGGAGACGGCGCTCGGCTGGAGACGGTAGGTGCAGCCGCCGTCGCCACGCACGCGGCACTCGACCAGGCGGGCGTCCATGCCGGTCAGCGCCCGCGTATAGGCGATGTCGATCACGCACATGGCGGAATTCTGACGGGCGACCACCGGGTACGGGCAGGTGCGCTCGTGCAACAGGAAGGCATCGCCGTCCGCTTCCCAGTCGGCCACGACGTTCTGCTCGCGCAACAACGCGCAGGCCTCTTCCATGCGCTGCTCCGGGGTCGTGCCCTCGAACCGTTGCAAGTGGGGCGCGGCCATCCGTTCCGCGACGCCGCGGATCACCCGCTGGAAGCCGGTCGTGCCGTAACTGGAGCGCACCTCTTCCAGCAGGACGCCCGCCAGCAGGTCGTAGTTGAGAGAATAGGACTCCTCGCCGGCCGTCGTGAGCGAGTAGACGAGCGCCGGCCGGCCGACCTTGCCGCGCACCTCGCGGCTGGTCACGAATCCGCCCTGCTCCAGCAGAGTGAGGTGCTGGCGCACGCCGGTGGCCGTCAGATCCAACACCTCGCCCAGTTCACGGACCGTCGCCTCCGGGGTAACGCGCAAGTGATCGAGAATCTGTTGACGTGTCTCTTGCATGTCCCATCCGAACGGGTGCAACGCACCGCGAATTCGCCGCGTCCTGTTTTGACGGCGGTTGGTTCTGAAATGGTCATCGGAATCATACACGGCATGAACTTGAGAGAGGAGCACGTTGCCGCGGCCGCCCCGGCGCACCTAGCATCGAAGGGGCACTCTGGAGGGGCTTCCTAGAGGGGTCTCCTAGAAGAGCTTCCCCGACGGGCTCTCGGGAACGCCCCGCCCAATCGGACTTCACCATGGCAGATGACCCGCTTCTGCATCGCGCCCACGCCGACTTGATCGCGCAGCGCGCGGCCGAGCAGCTACGCGAGCTGCTGAAGACCGTGGCGGACCGGATCGACCCGTTCCCGCCGTTCCCCGGCGCGATGTTTGTCTACGGCATCGAGGTTGAACCGCCGGCGTCCGGCGGCGAGGACCACGGCTGCGTGATCCTGGGCGAGGACGGCGCGCTCTACGAGCTGCAGATCGGCCTCGACGAGGACCAGGTGGGGAGCGGCTCGCCGGTGGCGATGCGGGCGGAAGCACGCGTCCCGCTCGACGACCTGCCGCCGGCGGAGTACGTCGGCTACGCCCACCGTGCGGTCAGCGCCGCCGTCGAACACCTGCTCGCGCAGCGGGACTGAGGCAAGACGGGAGACCGGAAGCATGTTCGGAGCGGGCGGCCGGCGTGTTGAGGACCGCTAGCGAAGAGCGATCCCCCGCGCCACGTCGGCGGGGACGCCACCGGAGACCCAGCTCTCCGCATGGTCGACGCGTTCGCCGTTGACCGCAAAGACGATCGTGTCCCCGTCCTGGACGCCGCAGACGGAGTCCCCGGCAATCCGGACCACCCAGAACCCATCGCCGTTCACCGGCGATTGCTCGCACAGCACCTGCTCGCAACCCGCGCGGGTGTTGAAGGTCGTGACGAGCTCGCCCTCGTCCAGCCCGAAGCCGTAGTAGATCGCGGGCGGCGCGGGCGGCGCGGGCGGTTCCCGCGAGCAGCCGGGCACCGCCGTGCGCTGCGCGGTCGCGGCCAGCTCAGGCGTCGCCGTCCGCGCGGACGGTACCGGCGCGTCGCTGGAGGGCCGGACCAGCAGCGAAGACGTGGCGGCGGGCTCGGGGGTCGCGGTGGCGCTCCCCGCGGCAGTGACGCCGCCGCTGTTCGCGGCCTGATCCCCGCCGCCGCTGCAGGCGACGCCGAACACTGCAAGGGACAGGATCGCCAGGAGCGCAGCGGCTGCAGGCGCCGGTCGCAATCGAGCGACCGTAAGGTGAGGAGCAAGCCGTCCGCCGCCCGGGAGCCGCGACAGCACTAGGTCTGCTCGAACCGGCTGATGTCGAGCACGAACATCACCGCGCCGCCAACACGCACTTGCACGGTCTCGCCCGTGGTCTCGTGATCTTCCTGGAACGGCAGCTGCTGGGCGGGGATCGCCTCGGAACGGACGGGGAACTCGCGGTGCAGCATCGCCACGACCTTGGAGACCATCGCGGAGGGCACGGCGCTGAGCACGGTCGCGCTGCCTCGCCGCAGGAAGCCCCCGGTCGAGCCGATCTTGGTGCCCGTCAGATCGAGCCCGACCAGCTGTTCGACCAGCCGGTCACCGTCAGATGCGGCAACCACGATCGTGCAGAGCTTGCGGCCCGCCGACTCACCAGACTCCGATGCCTCTGCCATGGGACGGCTCCCACCCACTCGTTCGCCTACTCGGCGCGGAAATCGCCGGACTTGCCGCCAGACTTCGCCACCAGGCGCACGGCGTCAATGCGGATACTACGCTCGGCCGCCTTGCACATGTCGTACACGGTCAGCGCGGCGACGCTGACGGCCGTCAGCGCCTCCATCTCCACCCCCGTCGGCGCGGCGGTCCGCACGGTCGCCTCGACCTCGACCGTCGACGCCTCGTGGTCAGGCGTGAGCGAGACCTCGACGGCGCTGAGCGGCAGGGGATGGCAGAGCGGAATGAGGTCAGGCGTGCGTTTGGCGGCCATGATCCCGGCGACGCGGGCCACCGCCAGCACGTCGCCCTTCGGGATGCGCCCCTCGACGATCAGCGCGAGCGTGGCGGGCAGCATCGCCACGCGGCCGCGCGCGGTCGCCTCCCGCACCGTCGTCGCCTTCGCAGAGACATCGACCATGCGCGCGTGGCCCTGCTCGTCCAGGTGCGTCAGCGCGGGCTCTCCTGCCATCGTCACCCGCCGATGTACGACATCTCCACCCGTGGGAGATCCGATGTCGCCTCTGACCGCAGCTCGGAATATCGGTCTTCGCGTTGCTCCCAGACGGCGCGCATCGTCGCCGCCAGCTCGTCGTCGCTCGCACCTGCCCGCATGCGGTCGCGCAGTTCGACGCCCTCGACGGCGAAGAGGCAGGTGTAGAGGCGTCCGTCGGCGGAGATGCGGGCCCTCGTGCAGGTCGCGCAGAACGGCTCGGTGACGGAGGTGATCAGGCCGATCTCGCCCTCGCCGTCGGCGTAGGCCCAGCGCCGCGCCACCTCGCCGTCGTAGTTCGGGTCGAGCGGCACCAGCGGCAACTCGGCGTCGATGCGCTCAATCAGCGCGGACGCGGCGACGACCTCGTCGAGCCGCCAGCCGTTCGTTGTGCCGACATCCATGAACTCGATGAAGCGCACGATGTGGCCGCTGCCCTTGAAGTGCCGGGCGAGGTCGACGAGCGTGTGGTCGTTCACGCCACGGCGCACCACCGCGTTGATCTTCACCGGAGCCAGGCCGGCCCGCTCCGCCGCCGCGATGCCCTCCAGCACCCGCGCCACCGGCACGTCGACATCGTTCATCGCGCGGAAGACCTCGTCGTCGAGCGAGTCGAGGCTGACCGTCACGCGCTTGAGACCGGCACGGGCCAGCGCCCGTGCCTGCGACGCCAGCAGCGAGGCGTTCGTCGTTAGTGCGAGGTCGATGCCGTCGATCGACGCCAGCATCTCCACCAGCTTCGGCAGGTCGTTGCGCAGCAGCGGCTCTCCGCCGGTGAGGCGCAGCTTGCGCACCCCGAGCGAGGCGAAGACGCGGGCGATGCGGGTGATCTCCTCGAAGCTGAGGATCTCCTCGCGGGGCAGGAACTGGAAGTCCGGCCCGAACGCCTCGCGCGGCATGCAGTACGGGCAGCGGAAGTTGCAGCGATCCGTGACGGAGATGCGCAGATCGCGCAGCGACCGCTCGAAGCGGTCGAAGACGGTGAGCGGTGCAGCGTCCCGGGGAGCGGTCATTGCGGCGCCTCAGCGATCAGCGGCCGGTCAGCACGATGCTGCCAGCCCGGGCCACTCAGGCCAGATCGTTCAGAACCGGCATCATCTCACGAACCGCCCTTGCACGGTGACTGATGCTTGCCTTCTCGCTGCCGATCTCGGCCATCGTGCGGCCGTCCAGCAGCTCGAAGACCGGGTCGTAGCCGAACCCGCCCTCGCCCCGGGGCGCCTCCGCGATGCGGCCCTCGACCACGCCCTCGCGCACGAAGGTGCGGCCGCCCGGCAGCGCCAGGGCCAGCGCGGTGCGGAAACGCGCCGTACGCCGGCCCCGCGGCACGCCCTCAAGCTCGTCGAGCAAGCGCAGCATGCGCAGGCGGTGCCCGCCGGGCAGGCCGGCTCCGCCGTAGCGCGCCGAAAACACGCCGGGCCGGCCGTCGAGGGCGTCGACCTCCAGCCCGGAATCGTCCGCCAGCGCCGCCATCTGCGCCGCCCGCGAGTAGGCGACCGCCTTCAGGGTGACGTTCTCCAGGTACGAGCGGCCACCCTCGATCACATCGACGGCGCCGAGCCCGAACTCCGCCGGGCTGAGGATCTCCCAGCCGCTGCCGGCCAGCAGCTCATGCAGCTCCACTGCCTTGCCGGGGTTGGCGGTGGCGACGACGAGACGCGGCGCGGTCACGGCGTCCGTCCGTGGGCCGTCCACACAGCCCGGCTCGTACTCGATCTGGTACTAGCCAAGATCCGCCC
>JASLOV010000129.1 GCA_030745285.1 Dehalococcoidia bacterium
TCGTGCGTGATCAGCAGCACCGCGACATCGTGCTGGTCGCGCATCTCCTCGAGCCAGCCGAGCATCTCGTTGCGCACGCCGACGTCGAGGCTGGATGTCGGCTCGTCGGCGATCACAACCTTCGGCTCCAGCGCCATCGCCATCGCGATCAGCGCGCGTTGCGCCATGCCGCCGGAGAGCTGGAACGGGTACGAACGGGCGACGTCCGCCGGGTATGGCAGCACCTTCGCCAGCGTCTCGACCGCCGCCTCCTCCGCCTCTCCGCTGGTGAGGTCGCGATGCTCCCGGAACAGCTCCGCGATTTGCGCACCGACCGAGAGCGTCGGCGTCAGCGCCGACTGCGCGTCCTGGAAGATGATCGCAATGTCGTCGCCGCGGATGCTGCGCAGACCGGCCTCGTCGAGCTCGTTCAGCGTGACCCCGTCATACACCACATCGCCGGCCACCTCGGCGTTCCCGGGCAGCAGCTGGAGGATGCCGAGCGCAACAGTCGACTTGCCCGCCGCCGACTCGCCGACGAGCGCGAGCGCCTCGCCGCTATGGATCTCGAGGCTGACGTCGCGCACGGCCTCGACCGTCGCGTCCTTCGTGCGATATGAGGCCGAGAGGCCGGCCACCTTCAAGATCGACCTGGAACTCACGCCCCCGGACTCACGGCTGGGCGACTCACAACTGGGGATTCACGGCGCCACCTCCAGGGTGGGTGCGCCGCACAGACTAGCAGCGTGTGTTCGTATCGTGCGTCTCGCGGGGAAGCTGGGCTGAGGGCTTCGAACTGCCCGGGTGCCGGCCGCCCGGCCTAGCCCGCGATTACCACTGCCGGATCGCACCCAGCACTCGGCCGTGGACCTCGACATTCTCGGCCGCCGTGTAGAAGGCGTCCATCTGTGCGTTCATCGGCTGCAGCCGCACGCGCTCGCCCTCGCGATAGAGCTTCTTCAGCGTCGTCTCGTCCTGGTCCTTCAGCCAGACGGCCACCATCTCGCCGTCATCGAACGAGTTCACCGGCTCGAGCAGCACGATGTCGCCGTCGTTGATCAGCGCGTCCACCATCGACTCACCCTCGACGCGCAGCGCGAAGACGTTCGCCTTGCCCCTGGTCTGGCCGTCGGTGACCTCCACGAAATCATCGTACTGGTCCGGCGTCAGCGTCTCCGGCGGCGTCGGGATCGGCAGCCCGGCGGCGATCTTGCCGAGCACCGGCACCCGCACGGTGCGAGCTCGCCTGCCGCCCGCCTCCAGCAGCTCGATCGCCCGCGAAACCTCGCGGTCGCGGCGGATGAAGCCCTTCTCCTCCAGCCGTTTCAGGTTGTAGTCGACCACCGAGGTCGACGAGATGTCGCACCCCCGCTGGATATCCCGGATCGACGGCGGGTAGTCCTTCTCGTCGATGAACTCTCGCATGAAGTCGAGGATGCTCTGCTGCTTCGCTGAGATTGGTTCGGCCATATCGCTCTTCCCGTGAGACCCCCGCCTCGCGGTTCTCTCTTCATCTCGATCCGGCCCTGACGCTCCGGGTCGGCACATATGTTCTGCTTCGCCAATGTAGTCCCGCAATAACAAGGCGTCAAGAACCCACCGTCACCCCACCCGTCACCCCAACTGCCACTCCGCCTTGCACCCTCGCCGTCGCGCCGTCTGGCGCCCCGCCCACGACTCCGCCCGGCAGCAGCCGCAGGCGGCGCGCCATCCGGCCGGCCGCCTGTCGCACAGCATGAAGCGTGCGCTACGCTGACCGTCTCGTCTGCAACGTCCACGACGTCCGGCAGATCGGTCCGGCGAGAGCGCAGGGTCGGCACCACGGTCGGCGCCAGCGCCAACATCAGGTCGGGGTCGCCACCTCACGGCAAGTCGAAGGGAGTAGCGCGATGGGGAGCGGACTCGAGGACCTCTTCGGCGACGAACGGCCGGGCGAGCCGAACGAATCCGAGGGCGAACTGGCGCGCGCCATGGTGATCGCCGCCCATCCCGACGACGCCGACTTCGGCGCCGCCGGCACCGCCGCCCTGCTGGCGAAGTCCGGCTGGACGGTGCGCTATCTCATCGTCACCGACGGCTCTAAGGGCTCCGATGACCTCTCGTTCACGCCGGAGACCCTGGTCGTGGCGCGCGAAGATGAACAACGCGCCGCCGCGGAGTTGCTGGGGGTCGAGAGCGTGCGCTTCCTCGGCTTCACGGACGGGGAGCTGGCCTATTCGCGGGACCTGCTCGGCGCGATCACGCGCGAGATTCGGGAGTTCCAGCCCTTTGCCGTCTACACCCACGACCCGGAGCCGGTGATCATCAACGAGGGCTTCGTGAACCACAGCGACCACCGCACCACCGGCCTCACCACCGTCGACGCCGTCTACCCCACCGCCCGCGACCGCCTCAACTTCCCGGAACACCTCAAGGCCGGCCTCGCGACGCACAAGGTGCGCGAGCTCTACCTCTGGGGCGCGAACGAGCCGACCTTCGACGTCGACATCTCCGAGGTGATGAACGACAAGATCGCCGCCCTCGTCGCCCACACCAGCCAGTTCCCCGGCGACGACGAGTTCATCGAGTTCGTGAAGCTGCGGGCGAAGGACAAGGATGGCCGCTATGTGGAGCGCTTCCGGCGCATCGTCCTCTTCCGCTAACCCGGCCTGCACGAGTCCGCCCCGGTGAACAGGAACCCGATCCGATGAGCCTGCCGGAGACCTTCAAGTTCTGCCCGCGCTGCGGCAAGACGCTGCAGGCCGGCGGCGGCGGGGGCGACACAGCCGGCAACCCCGCCTGCGGGGCCTGCGGCTTCGTGCAGTGGTCCGACCCGAAGCTCGCGACCGGCGTCGTCGTCGAACACGACGGCCGCGTGCTGCTGGTGCGCCGCAACCACGACCCGATGTACGGGCGCTGGTCCTTCCCCTCCGGCTTCGTCGACAGCGGCGAGGTGGTCGAGGAGGCCGCCGCACGCGAAGTGCGGGAGGAGACCGGCGTCGAGGTGTGGATCGACCGCCTGCTTGGCGTCTACAGCAGCGCCGGCGACCACGTCGTCTTCGTCGCCTTCGCGGGAACCTCGACAGGCACATCCACCGGCACATCGGCCGAAGGTGTACCGACCGCGGGCAGCGACGAGGTGATGGAGACCGGCCTCTTCGCGCCGGACGAGCTGCCGGAGATGGCCTTCGTGCACGACACGGCCATCCTTGACGCCTGGCGCGAGTGGCGCGCCTGGCGCGAACGGCCGGCCGGCCGAGACTGAACGGTGCGTGGGCCGTATCCGGGCTGTGGCCGTCGGGCGGCAGAGCCGAGACTGACGCGAGACTGGAACCGGCGCAACCGTTCGTGCACCGTGCCGCCGAACCGGCAGGCCCTAGGCAGAGCACCCTTCGCGCTGGCATCATGACGCGCGCCCACTAGCGCACGCGGCGAGGAGTTCCCATGCAGATCACACTGATGCTCACCGAGAACTGCACGCACCACGATCAGGCGCGCGAACTGCTGAACGAGGCGATCGCCGAGTCCGGCGTCGAGGTGGACGTCGAAGAGGTGATGGTGCGAACGGACGAGGAGGCGCACGACGCGAAAGTGATCGGCTCCCCGACCGTGCGCGTCGATGGCTTCGACGTCGAGCACGCCGACCGCGAGCCGCCCGAGACCAGCCCAAATTGCCGCTACTACAACTCGCCCGCCGGCTGGCAGCCGGTGCCCGACAAGGGCATGCTGCTGCGCGCGATCGAACGCGCCAGGAGCGGGCAGGCCGGGTAGGCGGCCCGCGACCTCGCCATGCCCGACGAGCGGCCCGACGAGACGCCCGAGACGCCGGCTGCCGGCGACGCCACGCCGCCCGAACAGCCCGACACCCCGCAGCCCGACACCCCACAACCCGACACCGTGCAGCCCGCAGCGCCGGACAGCCTGCTCGGCCGCTTCGCGCGCGGAGCGGCACGGGCGGCACGGCGGGCACAGCGCGAGGCAGAGGCCCGCCGCCCGGAAGCGGAGCGCGCCGCGCGCGAGGCGGCCGAGCGGGTACGTCGCACCGCCGATGCGGCGAAGCCCGAGGTCGAGCGGCTGGCTCGCACCGCCCTCGATACTGCGTCGGCTGCGGCTGACGCGGCCCGGCCCCGCGTCGAACAGGCTGCCAGGGACGCGGCGGACTACGCCCGCGAGCACCAGGACCAGCTCCGAGGCGCCGCCGGCTCCGCTGGCCGCGTCGTCGCCCGCGGGCTCACCCCGGCGCCGCTGCGGCCCGCCGTCGATGCCTTCGAGGAGGGCATGAAGGGCGGCCCGGACACTGAGGACAGCAGAGACACCGCCGGCACGGCGGACAGCGAGGCCGACCAGACCGATCC